>DOJM01000370.1:14137-18051 GCA_003529225.1 Paenibacillus sp. | reverse complement strand
GTTGAGATCCCGAATATACCCGTTAAGTCGACCGTTCTACCCTTGGACGGAGACGCGACGGAACGTATTCAGGTAGCGATTGACCAGTTGGCCAAGCTCCCGCTCGATAAGAACGGATTCCGCGGGGCGATCCTGTTGAAAAAAGGCAGTTATGAAGTCGGAGGTAAATTGTTCATTAAAGCAAGCGGGATCGTCCTTCGCGGTGAAGGTCAGGACAAAGAAGGCACTATTCTCTATGGTACCGGAGCGAAACCGCGAAATCTAATTGAAATTGGTGAAAATGCAAAGATCAAAGAAAAAGTGCAAACTGTTACAGATAAAGGACGCGAACTTGCTGATTTCAATGTGGTAAAAGCGAANNTATGCTGGACAGCAACTCGAAACAGATGATTTCAGATTTGTATGTACCCTCAGGCTCGCGCACTTTCCATGTAGAAGATGTGAGTGCTTATCATGTTGGTGAACAGATCATAGTCCGCAGAATAGGTGATAAAAACTGGATTCACGAAATTGGCATGGATAACATATATAAGCGCCCGGGTGGAACCGTAACCCAATGGTCACCGTTCAATCTGGATTTTGACCGAGTCATCACTGCTATTGTAGGTAATGCGATTACGGTCGATGCCCCACTAGCGAATGCTATCGAACGTCAGTGGGGCGGCGGAGAGATCTATAAATATACAGATGATGTCCGCATTCAGCAGGTGGGGGTCGAGAATATGAGGGTAGAGTCCGATTTTGACCCGAGCATTATAGATATTAAGATGGATAACGATACAACGGATCCTTATTATGCGGACGAAAAGCATGCTGAGCGTTTTGTCGTGTTCAACAGTGTGAAGAATGGCTGGGTTCGAGATGTGACGGGTTACCATCTGTCCTATTCTCTCGTTCAAATGAAGCGTTATTCCAAATGGATTACGGTTCAGGATTGTCAAATGTACGATATGATCAGTGTGGTTACTGGAGGGCGCCGTTATGTCATACATCAGATGGGCCAGCTAAATCTCGCTCAACGTATTTATACAGAAACGGCGCGGCATGCGTTCACCGTCGATAGCTGGGTACCGGGGCCGAATGTATTTCTGGATGGAGAAGCTGTTAAAAATTATAACACCAGTGAGCCTCATCATCGCTGGTCAGTCGGAGGCCTATTCGATAATATCAAAGCTCCCATCTCTATTCGGGATAGGGCGTGGTTAGGCAGCGGACATGGCTGGGCAGGCGCGAATTATGTGACCTGGAATACGCAAGGAGAGCTCACCTTACAGCNNTGGCCATGTTGGTGGCAAGGTACCCGGCCTGGTTCCTAACGATTATGATTCCCGTCCCCGTGAAGATGGATATTGGTGCAGTTGCGGTCAACATGTCGTCATTAATAGTCTCTACAAGCAGCAATTGATGGAACGTTTAGGTCGAAATGCGCTCAGTAATATAAAAAAAATAATTTTACAGTAGGGTGCGGAATCTTCCGCATCCTTTTTAGTTTGGATCATAAAAAAACACAACCCCTAACAATCTATGCCATGGAGAGACATCAGGATCAAGAGTAGCATAGGAAGTGGAATTACTGACGAATGATATGACGTGAATATAGGAAAGGCCAGGTGAACAAGAGTTGAGTGAAAGAAGACGAGCGAAACAAGAGGTGGCATTAACGGCAACCAAGCGGGAATCAGAACGTCTTCGATTATGGTATACAAGCCCGGCGTCAAATTGGAATGAGGCTCTTCCCATAGGAAACGGGCGCCTCGGGGCAATGGTGTCTGGTATGATCGGCCAAGATAAAATCCAGCTTAACGAAGATTCAATCTGGTACGGCGGACCTGGACACGCAGCTAATCCTGCAGCTCAGCCGTATTTGACGGAGATTCGGCAAATGCTGAAAGACGGCAGGCAGGCGGAGGCAGAACATTTGGCTCGAATGGCTATGACTGCTTCACCAAAATATGAACAGCCGTACCAGCCACTTGGCGATTTGATTTTGAAGTTTCTGGATTCTAGTGAGGTTATTGAAGAATACGAGCGGGAGCTCGATTTGGAGCAAGCGGTTGTTACGGTGTCGTACCGTTGTGGCGGGGTTAGCTATTACAGGCAATATTTTGTAAGTGAACCGGACGGTGTATTAGTAGTCCGATTGACAGCTGACAGACTTGGCAAGATCACGTTGGCTGCGAATCTCATGCGTCGTCCGTTCGATACCGGCTGTAGCACTGGCCCTGCTAACACAGTTCTTATGAATGGCGAATGCGGAGCGGATGGTGTTCGCTTTTGCACAGCACTAAGGGCGGTTCAACAAGGAGGCCGACAGAGGCTCATCGGAGATTTCATCTCTATTGAGGGAGCAGACTCCGTCACCCTTATGCTGGCAGCGCAGAGTACCTTCCGTGTGGATCAACCTGAAAAAGCCTGTCTGGAGCAATTGGATCAAGCCACGGCTCAGTCTTTTGCANNACTCTAATAAAGCGGCATAAGGAGGAATACAAGTCCCGGTTTGCTCGATTTTCAATCGATTTAACAAGGGATGGCGACCCGTACGCTGAGCTTCCTACCGATAAGCGATTACTGCGGTTACAGCAAGCAAAAGATGAAAGAAGCAATTCCAATGAGTTTGGTGATCCAGGACTAGTTACACTATATGTGCAGTATGGGCGCTACCTATTGCTTTCCAGTTCTCGACCAGGTACGTTGCCTGCTAATCTGCAAGGCATATGGAATGATAGCTTTACCCCGCCTTGGGAATCGAAATATACAATTAATATTAATCTCCAGATGAATTACTGGCCTGCCGAAGTCCTAAATGTGGCTGAATGTCATGAACCGCTGTTTGATCTGATCGATCGGATGCGGGTGAACGGACAGGAAACGGCAAGAGAAATGTACGGGTGTCGCGGTTTTGTTGCTCATCATAACACTAACTTATGGGCGGAAACCCGACCTGAAGGCATCCTAATTACCTGCACGGTCTGGCCAATNNCCTTTCTTTTTTGAAAGAGAGGGCCTATCCAGTGATGAAAGAAGCAGCGCTTTTTCTGCTTGATTACATGGTAGAGGAAGGTGATGTACGGATTACAGGGCCTTCGGTCTCCCCGGAAAATCGCTTCCTTCTTTCGGACGGAAGCAGCGGCAGCCTTTGTATGGGGCCATCCATGGATTTGCAAATCGCATATGCAATGCTTTCCGCCTGTTCGGAAGCGGCATTAATAATTGGAGAAGCAGATACAATGTTTCTCTCTGAACTACATGAGACGCTTGAACACATTCCACAGCCGAGTGTGGGCAGTCATGGACAGATTAAGGAATGGCTATTTGACTACGAAGAGCAAGACGCAGGTCACCGGCATATTTCTCAGTTGTTCGCATTACATCCGGGTGAACAGATTGACATAAGGCACACCCCTGAGCTTGCCGCAGCAGCCCGACGAACGCTTGATCGCCGCCTTGACGGAGGTGGAGGCCATACCGGCTGGAGCAGGGCATGGATCGTCAACTTTTATGCTCGCCTCGGTATGGGTGCGGAAGCTTACGAGCATTTACTTAAACTCTTAGCCTCCTCCACGTATTCGAATCTTTTAGACTGCCATCCACCATTTCAAATAGACGGTAATTTTGGTGGAGCAGCAGGGGTAGCAGAAATGCTGCTGCAATCCCACCGAGGAGAACTTCGACTATTACCTGCCCTTCCCAGGGAGTGGGCTTCAGGCAGCATAAGGGGGATGAGGGCAAGAGGTGGTTTTACCGTTGATATTTCTTGGAGCCAAGGAAAGCTTGATGAAGCGACGATTCACTCTACGGTTACCGCTGAATATCGAATTTGGTCTGCTGTTCCGCTCGATCTGCCAGAACAATCTCTTATTAGCGATGGTCAGGGATTTGAATATACTTTTTCTTCAGTTGCAGGGAAGTCCCGC
>DOJM01000370.1:13511-14082 GCA_003529225.1 Paenibacillus sp. | reverse complement strand
CGCAAATATAAAGCGCTGTATCTCATTTCACTGCCGGGCATTATTTTTTTTATCGTATTTAAATACTTACCCCTGGCGGGTTCCATCATGGCCTTTCAAAACTACAACATATTCAAAGGTTTTACAGGCAGTCCGTGGGTTGGACTTGATCAGTTCCGGCGGATGTTCACCTATCCAGAGTTTTTGAGAATTCTTGAAAATACTATCCTGATCGGCCTATATGATATGGTCTTTGCGTTTCCGGTTCCCATACTTTTCGCCCTCCTTCTTAATGAAGTGAGAAAAGCTTTCTATAAACGGATTCTGCAGACCGTTGTTTATTTGCCCCATTTTCTCTCATGGGTCATTATTGGGGGGATTATGATCGGTATTTTGTCCCCAACGACAGGTATCGTGAACCAGATCTTAAATGCTTTTGGGCTCGACTCCGTTTATTTTCTGGGCGAGGACTCGTATATTCGTACCATTCTGGTTGGAACAGGCATATGGAAAGACAGTGGATGGGGGACTATTGTTTATTTAGCCGCACTTGCCGCTGTGAATCCCGAGCTGTACGAAGCGGCCCGGATCG
>DOJM01000370.1:13039-13432 GCA_003529225.1 Paenibacillus sp. | reverse complement strand
CAACAGCTATTGGCCTCTTTAAATCGGTCGTCGGACTGTTGCTTGTCATGACCGGGAATGCGCTTAGCAAAAAAGCATCAGGGGATGGACTTTACTAGAGAGGAGTTGAAGAGCAAATGAAAAATAAAGGTCGCCTGTTTGACGTTTTTAACTATATATTTCTGATGCTGGTCGGGTGCTTGATGGTCTTCCCTCTGCTGCATGTGCTCGCCAAATCATTTAGCAGCACTCATGCGATTAATGCAGGCGAGGTTAAGCTATTCCCTGTAGATTGGACGCTTATGAATTATCAAGTTATTCTTGGGGATACCTCCATCTGGAGAGCTTTCATGGTAAGTATATTCATCACAGTCGTCGGAACGCTTATTAATCTGATTTTAACTGCATCGCTGG
>DOJM01000370.1:6414-12951 GCA_003529225.1 Paenibacillus sp. | reverse complement strand
CCTAATTACGATGATATTTCACGCTCCGCTCATTCCGAACTATATGGTCATCAAAAATTTGCACTTGATTGACTCTTTATGGGTATTAATCATCCCATCGGCCATCAGTGCATATAACCTGTTCATCATGCGTTCTTTTTTCTCAGCCCTGCCTACTGAGCTGATAGACAGCGCACGAATGGATGGAGCAGGAGAGCTGCGCACGATGTGGAGCATCATCCTTCCTTTGTCCAAACCTGTTATGGCAACTATGGGCTTGTTCTACGCGGTATCCCATTGGAATTCTTATTCATCGGCGTTGTATTTTATCAATACACGTGCGCTTTATCCACTTCAGCTGAGGCTTCGGGAAATCGTACTGAGTAACGACCTGGGGCAGGNNCCGTTTCTGCAGAAGTATTTTATCAAGGGGATGTTAATTGGATCCATTAAGTCTTGAGTTAACTAGCTTATACCCATCCTTTAAAAGAAACAGCCATCTGCTTATCAAAATATGATAAGATATAATCCAAACTCAAAAATGGAAGCGTTGCCAATGATCGCAAATTCAAATCAATTTCATACCACAAGACAACTGATTCTGATTCCATTCCGGAAGGGAATTGATACAAGTGCGAGTATTGATTGTAGAAGATGAGCCTGTTATTCAAAAAGGATTAGTGAAGATGGTCCTGCGTTATCCGGTCTCATTCACCGCGATTTATACAGCCGACGACGGCGAAGCAGCCTTAGAAACCATCCAGAAGCTAGAACCGCATTTAGTGCTGACAGATTTGCGCATGAAGCGGATGGATGGCCTTGATTTATGTGAACGAATTCATCGTGAATACAGTCATGTCCAGGTGGCGGTCATTTCCGGGTACAATGACTTTCAATATGCTCAACGAGCAATGGCATACGGCGTTAAGCGATATTTGTTAAAGCCGGTTCTCCAGCAGGATGTGCATGATATGCTGAGAGAACTGATATCCGGCATGACAGGCAACATTATTCCTGTTCATAAATACGTGGATTGGGCCGAACAGCTGGAACAACATATCTGGCTGCTGCAACGTGATGAGACAAACCGTCTGCTTGATGAAAGAGAAACATCCGGTTTATTTGAAGGGTTGAACGTCTTTAGTATGGATGCAGTCCTGAATGATTGTCTACAAATGATCGTAGATCGCTTGGAACGCCGAGGCTGGAAGCCTCAGTCCCGGTGCTGTGGAGATGTGAAAGCTACCAATACGAAAAAAGAAACGATGTTAGCATTTGTTGGGATAATAAATGGAATACTTGCGGAGCTGCAGCTGACTCGCAAAGGCAACTATAAGGACCCGGTTGAAGAAGCAAAAGCTTTCATTGATAAGCATCTGGCTGAGGATGTGTCGTTAGATGAAGTAGCCAAACGGGTGGGACTTGCCCGCACCTACTTCAGTGCACTATTCAAAAAAATGACGGGAGAAACCTTCGTTCACTACCGGATCCGAAGACGAATGGAGGAAGCGCGCAGACTTCTTGCCGTACCTACCATGACAATCAGTGATATCTCGACTCATGTAGGTTACGAGGATTATCCCCATTTTACGAAGACGTTTAAAAATCTTGTGGGTGTGTCACCTTCAGAATACCGTGCTTCGTTTGGCATTGAATAATGAGAGCAACCCTCAGCCGGAAGCTGCTATTTTATTTTACCATTGTCATCTTACTTTCCCTGTCAGCGCTGGGGATTTCCTTCTACAGCATTTCTGCCAAGCAATTGCAGGCAAGTACTGAAAACCAGATGATTCAAATCGTAAATAATGCAGTTCATCATACCAATCTCTATATTTCATCCTATCAACGGTCGACCGTGGCGCTACTAACGGATTTGAGAGTTAAAAGATATATTGACCTATCATCAGACCGTGAGGAATATGAAAATTACCGCTACACGACCGATATTCGCGATGCAATTGTCGAACCTGTATGGATTCGCAATCCCGAGATTGAAGCCTTATATATTATCGGGTATTCCGGGAATGCGCTTTATTATTATAATGGCGGTTCAGCGCCATCTTTTACACAGGAAGACACGGCAAGACAGATACGGTATTTCAAAGAACATACAGATGTCAGTGGACAGTTGAATGTAATCAACTACAGTATTCGTGGGGATCAAACGCCGATGTTGACCTTAATCCGCAGCATTCGTGGCCTTCAGTCACCAGAGATGAAAGGATTTGTAGGCATCGAAGTCAAAGCGGAAGAGCTCTCCACGTTATGGAAAGGGATCGATCTTGGTCCAGATAGCTATTTTTTCATTGTAGATGGTGAAGGCAGAATTCAATATCATAACGATCAAAACAAAGTAGGAACGGTTATTCCCGATAGTCTGGGCAAGCAAATTGAGCAAGCAGGAGATGCGATGTTCCGCAGTTCGGCGGAGGGAGTGGAAAGAGCTTATATCAGCCGTAATGCGGAGTACTCCGGTTGGCATCTGGTTGTATCCATTCCAGACACTCAGCTGCAAAAGCCGCTAATTACCATCCGGAATTATATTATTGCTGTCGCGATTTTGACATTTTTGATAGCGCTGTTTCTGGCAAGCCGATTTGGTAAGTCTGTTACTACACCAATCCGTATACTGATGAAAGGAATGAGCCAGACCGAAAAAGGAAATTGGAAATTANNATCGTTCGTTACAATCTGATGGTAACTCGCCTGTCAGAGCTTGTGGACACCGTGTATCAATCAGAACTGAAGAACAAGGAAGTGGAAGCCGAGCGGCAGAAGGCCGAATTCCAATCCTTACAGTTACAGATCAACCCCCATTTTTTATATAATACGCTCGAAACGGTGGTCTGCTATGCAGTAATTCAGGATTCAGATGAAATATCAGAAATCGTCGGAGCACTGTCCTACATGCTGCATTATTCGGTGCGCACCAATCTTGAAGAGATAACCGTGGCAAATGAGCTGAAGCATGTCATCCATTATATGGTCATTATCAATCACCGGATCGGAAGGCCGTTTGATATCGATGTGCGGATAAAGCCTGAAATGCTTCTGCGCAAAATGGTCCGCCTGACCTTACAGCCACTTGTGGAAAATGTGTTCCAGCACGCTTTTCGTTATGGTGTTGAAGATCATCACACGATTACGATTGATGCTGGAGAGGATGGCGATATCTTCTGGGTCAGCATTACGGATAATGGCAGCGGGATGACCCCGAAGCGGCTTGAAGAACTTCGCCTCAAACTGAGCGAAAATCGACTCGCCGATGTGGATGAAGGTAAAGGAAGCCCAGGTGGCATCGGTGTGCAAAATGTTCACCGCCGGATACAACTAGTCTTCGGGGAAGAATGCGGTGTTGACGTAGAGAGCAGTCCAGAATGGGGAACACGCATGATCATGAGAATGCCGATTTCCGGAAGTAAGGAACATCAAGTGCTTAACACATAGGCGCTGCTCTTCAAAGAGAACGAGGATCAAAAGGCTGTCCTGAGGTCCGAACCGCGGACTTTTTGGGATGGCCTTTTTTTATAACGGCAACCGATCACAAAAAAACACATCCCACAATAATCCACCCCATGGGAGTGCTGATGATACAGCTTTATGATGGGTACAGGTAAACCAAATACCTTTTTATACTAATAAGGGGGATTATCCAGATGAAAAAATGGGTTAGTCTGATCCTATCAACGGCGCTTGTATCAAGTCTCGTCGCAGGATGCGGAAGCAATGAAACATCGGACGGTAACGTCGATGCAGCAGGCGAATCAAAACCACTTAAATTTAGTATTTCGTTAAACACAAGCGGAAACGCTTACACGGAAAGTTCTAAAGACATTAACACCGATAAGTGGGTCAAGGAGTTGGAAAAACGGGCGAATGTCGATTTAGACATTAAGTTAATTCCTTTGAAGGACTTTGATTCCAAAATGGCTGTTATGTTCGCCGGNNCGGATAAATCGATGGCTGGGTCGGTTCAGGCTGGTGTTTTTATGCCGCTGGATGATCTGCTGAAGGAGAATGCTCCAAATCTGATGAAGGTCGTTCCGCAGGAAGCATGGGATGAAGTCAGCTACGACGGAAAAATATATGGCATTCCGACTTGGCTCAGCAATCCGTCTCGACGTGCCACTTTTATCCGAACAGATTTATTGGAGAAAACTGGTCTCCCGGTACCTGTGACGATTGAGGATTTCTTGAACGTGCTGCGCGCTTTTAAGAAACTCGGTGTGAGCGCCCCTTATCAGATGCGTGAGAACTTCAAATATGCAGATGTCGCTTTCGGTGCGTATGACGCACTTGGCTATCAGTTTACGGAGAGTAACGGAGAGATCGTACCCAAATTTTATAATTCCGAGAATATGGAAAAAGCACTGAACGTATACAAAACGATGTATGACGAAGGCCTCATTCAGAAGGATTTTGCGACAATTCAGACGGCACAGTATGGCGAAAATATTGCTGCAGGCAACGCAGGGATCTGGACAGCTAATGCGCAAAATCTATTGGATTTCCGGACCCAGATCGCCGCATCCAATCCGGAAGCGAAAGTGGATATTATCTCGTCGCCAACCGGTGACAATGGACAAAAAGGTTACGGCTTGTATAGTTCGGTCAATACCTCACTGTATATCAACAATGAAGTCAGTAAAGAAAAGGCTGCCCGGATTATTCAAATGTTTGAATGGATGCAGACCCCGGAAGCAAGTAATTTCTATAGCTTTGGGATTGAAGGCGAGAATTACACGGTAAAAGACGGAAAAGTTGATTATAAGCTGCCAGAGAACAAGACTGCCCAAGATGAAGAGAAATTCCGCACACAGCTACGCTGGGTAGGGGACGGAACGATCAATCGCGAACGAACTGAGCTGCTTTCGGGTGGTAAAGATGTCTTGAAAGCATTGGATGAAACTCTGAGCAAAGAAGGCTTAGGGGGCATCGGATTTGTACCTGATCTGGAGTCTTTCAGCAAGTTCCCTGATCTTGCCTCCAAACGTCCCGATCAGGCACCAAAACTGATCATAGACCATATGGTCAAAATGATTTATGGCAAAGAGCCGATTAGCGATTTCCCAAAAGTCATTGAGGAATATAAGCAAAAGGGCGGCGAAGAAATCTTAAAAGAAGCAACCGAACGCTACAAAAATAATGAGGGAATTCTTAATCAGCAAAGTCGGAAATAGATAGATTCCCAGGAAGCCTCTTCATTCGAAGGGCTTCCTGCCAGTTAGGAGGGAGAACGATGAGTCAAACTTCATTGTGTGATGAAATCATGCGTCTGCCTGTAATCGATACACATACCCATCTCGTCGGCGATAAGCTAAACGCGGCTGACTTCTGGGAAATAGCCGATTATTTCTGGTTGAACCAAGAGCTTCAGTCAGCAGGATATCCGGCGAATGCGGACCAACTTTCGAAAGAGAAACGGGCTGACTCTTTTGTTAGAGCCTACCACGCTTCCCGTAATACGATGATGAATCGTGCTTTTACAGCAATCATGAAAGATTTGTACGGTATCTCCATCACTGATTCAGAGTCGGTGTTCAAAGCGGATATAACGGTTAAACAGCAAAGTAACGATCCCGGCTGGGCGCAAAACGTAGCTGATCGTCTGCATGTGCAGCGGTTTATTGTAAACCGTCCGGAGCATGCCAACTTTGCACACATGAGGGAAAATGCTCTACTGATTCCTCGAATTGACTCCTGGCTGCCTGAGCTGGCTAATAATATTGCAGATTCCTCTGATCCCAGCCAGGAGGCTGCTTATACTCAAGCGAAAAAATTTATTAGCGAGCAGCTGCAGTCTTATCAGACGATGGGCTGTCCAGGAATCATGACTACGTTGCCAGCTTTTGAAGCCAAAGCTCATGATGCATACAATCTTAGCAACGTAACTGGACCGGATGAAATCATGCTGCTGCTCCTTCATCATATCTGTTCGGAACTGCAAGTAAGAGGAATGTTCTTGCAGCTGTTCCTCGGCGTCGAACGCAGATGGTGTAATAGTTCGGCTGCGCCAGTTAACGATCCGCTACGAATTGTTAAGCTGTACGGTTTGTTCGAACGGTATTCCACTCCGTTTGAGCTGGTGGTGGCTTCGGAATTAAATAACCTGGATGTTGTGCAGGCTGCATGGAATTTCCCCAACGTTCATGTAGGAGGGATGTGGTGGTATAACTTCAGACCCAGTACTTACTTGCAGAGCATGCAGTATCGGTTGGAGGCACTCGCCTCGCTCAAGTGTTCGCTCATTGTCTCGGATGCGCGCTGTATCGAATGGACATATGGTAAGCTTCTGATCGTTAAAAAAATACTTGCGCGCTTTTTGGAAAGTCAAATAGCGGAAGGCTGGATCAGCCGGGATGAGGCGCTGGATATTGCTGCGGAATGGCTGCATGGCAGTGCTGCTAAACGTTATAGACTAACGGATGTTAAGCAATAAGCCATGGAGGGAGAAAATGACTTTTTCATTAATGGACCGAATGTTGCCTGCTCCTTTGAACGGAGGATTCCGCTTGGAGGATTGGTGGGTGTGGTGCGGATCAGCTGTGCGTGGCGAGG
>DOJM01000370.1:5982-6405 GCA_003529225.1 Paenibacillus sp. | reverse complement strand
CATCCGGGATGGTTACTTCGCTCAGAAATTGTCCGCGCATCTGCCGATAACGCGGAAGGACCCTATACGTACGAAGAAACCGTACTACCCGTAAGGGGAGCGGAATACTGGGACGGACGAAGCACCCATAATCCGCATATCCTTCGTTATGGTGATAAGTATCTGTTGTATTATATGGGCTCAACTCATCCATTCGCTGAGCCGCAGCCTAATGAAACAGTGGAACTTGACGACTATCGTGTGATTGCCGCTCGTGCCAACAAACGTGTTGGCTTAGCTATAGCCGACAGTGTATTCGGACCATGGACAAGGATGGACGCACCTATTCTGCCTACACGTCCGGGCAGGTTCGACAGCTTCCTCACATCCAATCCGGCTCCTTGTATCCGCAAAGATGGCTCCTTGCTATTGGTATATAAAGCC
>DOJM01000370.1:2964-5967 GCA_003529225.1 Paenibacillus sp. | reverse complement strand
CGAAGGGCCATATAGAATAATTAACAACGCACCGCTGTTTCCACCAGAGCGGTCTCATATTGAAGATCCATTTATCTGGCGGACCGCGGACGGGTACCAAATGATCGCCAAGGATATGGATGGCCGGATATGTGGAGAAAAGCACGGTGGGATATTTGCATCTTCTAAAGACGGAACCGACTGGCAGCTGGCTGATTCAACTCAATCGTATTCCCGACGTGTTCTCTGGGAGGACGGCACTGTGCAGTGGATGGGCAGCTTTGAACGACCGTTCCTATTATTTCAGGAAGGGGTTCCTACCCATTTATTCGCTGCGGTAGCAGATGGACCGGGAGGGTTCCGAAATGCGAAGCACACTTGGAATATGGTAATTCCACTACGGACACCGTTTTAGAAATTGAATTTCATAAATATCATCAGTGTTAACAGGAGGAACTAAAATGGGAGAAGTAATACCAACTCAACAAACTCGCGGACTGGTAATTTCGGTGTCTACTCTGGAATGGGCGGATTGCGCATGGCAACAAATTGTAAATAAAGTGGAAAAGACTAGTAAGCGAATTGGCGTTAGTTTTCCGCATGCTTCCGTGAGTGGAGTATACGATAACATGCGTCCATCGTGGTGGACAGCAGGGTTCTGGCCGGGTATTTTGTGGCAGATTGCCGCAGAGGGTAATCATCCGGCGCTGCAAGAAATTGCCGAGCAAATTGAAGAGAAACTGGATGAACCTCTTTATACCCTTTCCGTACATCATGATGCCGGTTTTATATGGACACTCTCAGCTTTGGCCAATTACCGCGTGACTGGTAATGAACGCTCCAAGCAGCGCGGGTTGATGGCTGCCGCTCAACTGGCCAGCCGCTTTAACCTAAAAGGGGCATTTATCAGAGCCTGGCATGACACGCAAAAGATAAACCGGGCGGGATGGTCCATCATTGATACTGTAATGAATCTGCCCTTACTATACTGGGCATCGGAAGTTACAGAGGATCCGCGTTTCCGGCATATCGCGGCTGCGCATGCGGAAACNNCGTCCGGATGGATCAAGTTATCATATTTTGCAGTTCAACCCGGAATCAGGAGAAAAAATCAGCGCTCTGGCCGGCCAAGGTTATGCGGAAGAATCCGCTTGGGCACGGGGCAGCGCATGGATGATTTATGGCCTTGCTTTGTCTTATCACTATACCGGAGAGAATAAGTTTCTAACGGGAGCTAAAAGAGCTGCGCACTTCTTCTTGGCTAATCTTCCGGAGGATCATGTACCTCACTGGGATTTCAGGGCACCTGATGCAGGCGAAAAGCCGCGTGACACCTCTGCTGGTGCATGTGCGGCATGTGGCTTGATTGAGCTGGCAAAGATCGTACCACAGGCGGAAGCCTCTTTTTACCTCCGAGCCGCAGAACAAATCATTCGCTCTCTTTATGAGAATTATGGGACTTGGGGCATTCCGGAAGAGGAGGGATTAATTCTTTCTGGAACATCCAATCTCCCAGGGGGTGTGCACATTGATACGCCACTGATCTATGGCGATTATTTCTTTGTCGAGGCTGTATCTAAACTCCGCGGAACCGTTCTTCAGTTATGGTAAGAAACGGAAAAACAACAGAAAACCTTCTCGATGATCCGTATAGTATACAGTCGGTCGAAACTCCGATAGATAACAAGCAGGCTCGGCGTATGGAATGGTGGCAGGAAGCCAGGCTCGGTTTGTTTATTCACTGGGGGCCCTATGCCCTGCCTGCGGGTGAATGGAAGGGAAAAGAAATACAAGCTTCTTACAGTGAGCATATTATGCTTCGCGCGAAGATCCCAGTTGCTGAATATGAGGAAATGGCCGCAGAGTTCAGTCCATCAGCTTTTGATGCAATGAAGTGGGTGCGGACTGCCAAGCGTGCTGGCTTAAAATATATCATCTTTACAGCTAAACATCACGACGGCTTCGCGATGTATGACTCGAGTGTATCCGAATATTCGATCGTCAAGCACACCTCATTAGACCGTGATCCACTTCGGGAACTAATGGAGGCATGTCGTGCGGAAGAAATGGTACTCGGAATTTACTACTCCCATGCGATGGATTGGCATGATCCAGACTCTCAGGGGAATACCTGGGATTATCCACTGAATATCGGCGCTTATGATGACGTTCAAACTTGGATAAATGATACCGATAAACGCACCCGCTTTGAACGATATTTGTACAGCAAATCTATCCCTCAAGTCCGTGAGCTGCTGACGGACTACGGAAAAGTTGGTTTAATGTGGTTTGATTGCGGAGGCAAACTGACCCGTGAGCAAGGAGAAGCGTTTTTGGCGGCGGTTCATGCACTTCAGCCAGATTGTTTGGTCAATAGCAGAGTATGGAAAGCTCCACTTGGAGATTATTCAAATACATCTGATAATCAACTTACGACTCGTAACCTTGGTAATTACTGGGAGGATATTATTACGTTAAACGACTCATGGGGGTATAAGAGATCCGATAACCATTGGAAATCCCCTGTAACTATCATCCGCCAGATCATCGATGTTGTAAGCAAAAATGGGAATCTGGTTATCAATATCGGCCCAACAGCGACAGGGGAATGGGATCCGGTATCCGAATCCATTTTGCTTGAAGTAGGAGATTGGTTAAATACCAATGGGGATAGCATTTACGGTGCTGGAGAATCGCCCACAGCCAAACCGTCTTGGGGTAGATGCACTCTGAAAGGAAACACATTATATCTACATGTTTTCGATATTAAGAAGAGAAATAAGCTAATCGTTCCCGGTCTGAAGACCGCTGTTCAAAAGGTATTTGCTTTAGATGGAGGGGAGGAGCTGATTTTCACAAAGCTATCTGAGCAGGATCTGGAAGTCGAACTCCCCAGCTTACCGAACTTTGCCGAAAATTCTAACAACATGCCGCTGGTCATCGCAATTGTCTGTGCAGAACCTGTAGAAGGTAATTCAGTCAAATTATTGGACTCTGGAGAAAATGCCATACTAGAATTAGGGT
>DOJM01000370.1:0-2899 GCA_003529225.1 Paenibacillus sp. | reverse complement strand
TGGCGGAGTCTACCTCATCAAGGCTGCGGATCAAATTTTGCAAGCTAAAGTTCATTCTACCGATGGGGTTAGTAATTTTCAAAGCTTTCAAGTAGGTGAGCTGTATTTCCCCACTGCAGGAGAATATATGATTCAATTGCAGGCAGAGCTTATTACAGGGGGGTATCTGATGCAGCCTAGATGTTTAAAACTACTGCAACTATGAGATTTTTATATTGAAATAATGAAAAAGAACTCAAATCACTTGGGTTCTTTTTTTTTTGATTAAGTCAGTTCATAAGAAAAGAATAGGAAAAGGATTGTGTACGATGCTGAAGAGTATTTGTCATCGGATATCTTCAAAAAAGACCTTAGATAATTTGCTCAACGATTTGAATACTTCTTTTCTACCTGATTGTTATGACGGATCAGGTACAGGTCTGCTTAAAAGCATTTCTGATAAACAATATTTAAGATACAAGAAGTTAACTTCATTAATGTCAAAAGAAGAATTGAAAAATCCACAGCATATCTCCATTGAAAGAATTAAAGAACTATCAAATAAAAGTGGTGTGCTCCAGTCAGATATTCATTCCCTTATTTTTTATTTCGAGGTAACCTATAGAATGAATCTTCCTATGAGAACAAAAGAGGATATTGAGGATTATCAGACTATGGTTAAACAAANNAACCTTTATCACAAGATATTAAGTAAATAGAAAGGATGTATTATATATGACCGAAAATGGAAATACATTTAGAATTATGATAGAAATGCTAAATCTTACTGTAGACCATTTAGGGTCTGATAAATTGTTATTTTACAAGTATCCTTTCGACCTCGGTCTTTTGACCGAGCTTCGACGGGATTTTCTTTTTTACATAGGAATATGAAATAGCTACTTGGAAATTTGTTGTGATAAATTATACTTGACGCTTTACAGAGACCATGTATCCTTTGAAGAGAATGTAATGCCCATGCAAGATATGCATAAAGCGTGGAATACAGCAGGATAATAACGGCAGGAGGGTTCTATACAAGCATGAAGTTAATTACAGAGGTCGCAGCACAAGCGGGAATTGACGAAGAGCATCTGGAACTATACGGAAAATATAAAAGTAAACTTTCACCGTCCTTATGGGAGGACATGAAGAACAAGCCAGATGGCAAGCTGGTATTGGTCACTGCGGTGAATCCGACCCCTGCTGGCGAAGGAAAAACCTTAACAACCATTGGGCTGGCACAGGCACTGAACGCAGCAGGGGTAAAAACCGTGGCGGCCTTACGCGAACCATCCCTCGGACCATGCTTGGGCATGAAGGGCGGCGCCACGGGTGGTGGCAAGTCGCAGATCGTTCCAGCAGATGAGATTAATTTGCACTTTACGGGTGATATTCATGCAGTAACTTCTGCGCATAATCTATTGTCGGCGATGATTGACAATCATATCTTCCAGGGCAATGAGCTGGGACTTGATCCACAGCGTATCGTTTGGAAACGCGTGATGGATATGAACGATCGCAGTCTGCGGAATATCGTGACAGGGCTCGGAGATGGAAATGGAGCCGTACGGGAAAGTGGATTTCAGATTACGACAGCTTCTGAGATTATGGCTGTGTTATGTCTATGCGATAATCTGAGTGATCTCAAAAAGCGTATAAACCGCATTTTGATTGGATATGACCAAGAGGGGCAGCCTGTAACGGCCGAACAAATAGGGGCAGTTGAAGCGATGGCGGCGCTGCTGAAGGAAGCGGTTAAGCCTAATCTGGTGCAGACCTTGGAGGGTACACCTGTTATTGTACACGGTGGTCCATTTGCAAATATCGCCCATGGCTGCAGCAGTGTTATCGGTACTCGTTATGCACTCAAGCTGGGAGATGTTGTTGTTACGGAAGCAGGCTTTGGAGCGGATCTTGGTGCTGAGAAATTCATGGATATCAAATGCCGACAAGCCGGTCTAGCCCCTTCGGCGGCAGTGCTTGTCGTGACGGTGAAATCCTTGAAATATAACGGTGGTGTACCTAAGAATGAGCTCCAAACTGAGAACCGGTCGGCGCTAAACTCTGGATTGTCTAATTTGGAGCGTCATGTAGAAAATCTCGGCAAATTTGGGGTACCTGTTCTTGTTGCCATTAATCATTTTGAAGGCGACAGCCCAGAAGAGATTAATGATGTTGTGGAGGCTTGTCACCGATTGAACGTTCCTGCGGCAATATCCAAGGTATGGGCAGAAGGTAGTGCGGGCGGACAAGAGTTGGCTTCGGAACTAAAGAAGCTTCTGGATCATAGCGACACTGAGCGTTTTGCACCTTTGTATGAGAATGAACTCGATATCTCTTCCAAAATCACCAAGATTGTGCGCGAAGTTTACCGTGGTGCGGAGGTTAACTTTTCCCCTGCGGCCAAACGCAGCCTAGCAGTGATTGAGCGCCTTGGGTTAAATAATCTTCAAGTATGTATGGCGAAGACGCCTTATNCCTTCTCAGATCAGCCTAGATTGCTTGGCGCTCCTGAAGGGTTCACGGTAGGTATACGTGATATCACCCTTTCGCTCGGTGCAGGGTTTGCTGTAGTGATTACGGGCAATATCGTTACGATGCCAGGTCTACCGGCTAAACCAGCTGCTGAGGCACTATGGATGGATGAGGATGGCGTGATTCACGGTTTGGTGTAAATTCGGTTTATAATCAGGCTTTTCCCTGTTGGATTAGGGGGAAGCCTTTTTTGCTCGTTATAAGAAAGTATATCCTGAGGGAGCAGAACATAATGTCTTACGCGCATGGCAAAGCTAACGAGGTCGCAATCGGCAGCAGTGACGGAAAACGCTTAAAATTGTGAACAATCTGAGAATATAGGCGAAAAGACTTGTAATGTGATAAATATCACAATATAATCAGTTTATAAAGTGAAATAAAT
>DOJM01000395.1:14211-18554 GCA_003529225.1 Paenibacillus sp. | reverse complement strand
GCCCCATCGTACAGGTGTGAACGGTGCAGTAAGAAGTACGCTCCCACTTAATCTGAATGGACGTCTGGTAGAAGGCCTTTCATTCACTTTTAAAGATGGAAAAGTAGTAGCCTATGAAGCTGAATCCGGACGTGAACATCTGACTTCGCTGCTGGCAACGGATGAAGGTGCATCCTATTTAGGAGAAGTGGCTTTAGTGCAGCATGATTCTCCAATCTCTCGCTTGAACCGAATTTTCTACAATACAGGGATTGATGAGAATGCCTCCTGCCATTTCGCGTTGGGAAGTGCCTATCCTGTCAATATTGAAGGCGGCACAAAGCTTACGAATGAAGAGCTTGTCGCACGAGGCGCTAATGTAAGTTTAACGCATGTTGATTTCATGATTGGTTCAGCTGAGCTTGATATTGACGGAGAGTCGGCGGATGGTACGATTGAACCGGTATTCCGTAAGGGGAATTGGGTGCTGTAAGGTATAAATTTAAGGTTCGTAATCTCGCTTTAGGAGGGATCAACGCTTGTAGCTACAGGCGATGCGAAGCAATTTAATGCCCTGAAGCGATTAATGTCAGAGGATATCCATTTTAAATAATATTTTCTTATAAAAACAACCGGCGCTCTCTTCAATAGAGAGACCGGCGTTTTTTTTATTGCCCTTAGAGATCAGTTTTATTTTGAAAAATAATTAAGGCCCATGGCCTCGCGTACTTCGGACATCGTTTCTTGTGCGATTTCGCGGGCACGCTTAGTTCCGGATAATAAGATATCCTCAACAACCTTGGGTCTGGCAGCATAATAGGAGCGTCGCTCACGCATTGGTTCAATTAGCTGGTCTAGAGCTATCGTGATAAGCTGCTTACAGGCAGAACAGCTTATACTGCCACTTTCGCAGCTATTGTGAATTTCTGGGGCGCCATGCGAACGAACAGCACGATGATAAGCATAAATGGGACAAATATCTGGATGCCCAGGATCATTTTTATGAACACGGGCTGGATCGGTTGTGGCTTTACGGATCTTGAAGGTGATCTCTTCTTTCGTAGAGTCCAGCTCAATAGCATTGCCTAGGCTTTTACTCATTTTAGCGTTGCCGTCTGTTCCTACTAGTCTTGGCGTCTCGCTGATGAGCGCTCTGGGCTCCACAAGGATAGGGCTGTACAGCTCGTTGAATCTACGTACGATTTTGCGGGTCAACTCCAGATGGGGAAGCTGGTNNAGCTGGTCTTCTCCTACAGGAATAATCGTTGCTTTACAAAAGGTTATATCCGCAGCCTGGCTAACTGGATAACCAAGAAAACCGTAGTACAGTTCATCTAAACTGGAGTTTTTCGATTCGGCTTTAATGGTAGGATTGTGCCGCAACGAATTCACAGTGACAAACATGGAGAATAGGACGGTTAGCTCAGCGATCTCAGGAACCATAGATTGAATAAATATGGTTGCTTTATCTGGATTTATACCTGCTGATAAATAGTCCAGAGTGATTTCATTTAAGTTTTGACCAAGGTGTTGTTGCCGATCAAAGTGAGTCGTTAGGGCTTGAATATCTGCTAGAAACACAAAAGTGTCATATTGCTCCTGTAGAGTCACTCGGTTCTGTAAGCTGCCCACGTAATGGCCAAGGTGCAGCTTTCCGGTCACTCGATCTCCAGTTAATACACGTTCTTTTATCATTTGAATTCCTCCTGTTTTGTCGCTTCTGATTAACATTGAGTCGCCACCACCAGCCATCATCCATGGCCATCACCTCCTTAAAATAGCAAAAAAACCTCATCCAATAAGGACGAAGTTGTCGTGGTACCACCTTAATTGATCGTGTTACCATACGTTTCGTTGGCTTTACGATCTTCTCTTACCTGTACGAAAGAGGGTTAAAGATAATCTCGGATACAGGTCCCTTGATAACGGTGGGAACCCCGGCTATCCCTACAGCATCCTAGAGAGATGGTTCGGAAGAGCAACTCTAAAGGCCATTCGATCAAGCGCTGGACACCGGTTCGCAGCAACCACCGGCTCTCTGAAGTCCATGTTCGATTGTCTACTTACCCTTTGTCAGCGTTGTTCATGATATGTGGATTATTGTAATTCTGAAAAGTGTTAGTGTCAATAGGTGGAAATTAGATGGTGATNNGTATCTAGGTTTATGTGATCTAGCAAGGTATAACTTAAATGTATATAATCATCAGAATTCAGTCCAATCTATCATTTCAGATTCATAATATAATAATCGTAGGAGCGGGGTGCCCGCAAGTATCACCCTTGCTCAAGCTGCACTTGAATCTGGAAGAGGAAAGAGCGCGGTATGCAATTATAATATGTTTGGTATTAAAGCAGATAAAGCTTACAAAGGTGATTATTGCTTGGCAAAAACGCATGAGGAAGTGGATGGCATACGTGTATCCACGACTTCAAAATTCGGGAGTCACTCTAGCGTATCAGGATCTTTTGCTGATCATTCGAATTTCCTACTAAAAAACAGCCGTTACCGTTTCGCATTATCCAAAGAGAATCCTTATGAGTTTGCAAACGAACTTCAAAGAGCAGGTTATGCAACCGATAGGCCTCGGCTTGACGGCACCTTGAAATTACCTTTGAACAACAAACTCGCGAAATTCCAAGTAGGTATTTCTATATAATAGACATAAAGATGTCTCTATCGTCCGTTTCTCTGCTATATTAACTGTGGTAAATTATGGAGAGTACTTATTTAAATGNNCTGATATCGGGTTTGTTGGAGGAGGCAGTGGGGACGGTGGGGCTGATAGTTTAATTACTGTGAAGATTCGGACCAACAGACCGAGTTGTGCTGGATTATCCTACACAGATACGAGGATGTATTCTTTCAAACTAATCGCAACTGGACGGATCCGGAACATCCAGCAACAATGAACAGCGTGCATCAGTTATTGCTTCGCATGATGAACAGCCGCACACTTAATGGTGAAGATAATACGAAGCTGGACCTTTACTTACTCTTGCAACAAGACCGTCAAGCTGATACACCGTTATATCCTACGCTACATCATCTGTTTGATGTGAAGTGGGGCAATGCCACTTCCGCGTAGTGTAGCAACTTTAAATAGTGTTTAATCCTAATAGCAGAGAAGAACAGCTTTGCCTCACGAGAGGGAACCCCTTGGGGATGCCTTTCGTGAGGCCATTTTGAGATTGGTCGGTCGGACCTCCTGAAGATTGTTAGTGCGATGCTGAGCAATGAGCAGATAGAAGGTTTTTAGAACTCTTCTCGGGTGTTCCATCCAGCCTGCATAAATTGCGGGATTTTACATGGTTACCTTTACTTTCATTAGTAAGTTCATGAGGGACTTACTTTCTGCTTCGGTAAGGCCTTGGATAATGCTCTTTTCGACTTCCATGAATATTGTATTGAACTCTTCAACGAGGTCACTCCCTTTTTTCAATAAGTATATTTTTTTCTGCCGCTCGTTATCTTCCGGGATTACCCGCTTGATGTACCCCTTTTTCTCCAGTCCTTGAAGCATGCTGGTGATGGTGGCTCCCTTACGGTCGAAATGTTCGGCCAAATCCTTCTGGATCACACCTTTATCTTGATGTTCAAAAATGTAGCCCATCATTTGCCCCTGCTGAGCGTTTAGTCCCAGTTCTGACAATCGGGTATTTGCCATACTTCTAATTTTCATTCCGATAGTTACAATCAAATCAGAATAGGGGGTATGAAAAGTTTGTTCTGTCATCCTGTAGTCGACTCCCGCCATATAGTTAGAATTCTAATTATAAGCAATCTTAATAGTTAGATGAGATACTGTCAACTTCATATAGTTACAAAACATTTAATTAGATTATTGACAATTAGAATTCTAACTGTTATATTTCGATCTATAAACAAATAACATTCCATTACAGGAGGGAAATACAATGATTACTGCAATTATTAATGCGCGTATTTTTGACGGCGAGAAAGTGATTGGAGCCGAAACGGTNNTCGATGCTGAAGGAGGGACTTTGCTTCCTGGTCTGATCGATGCGCACGTTCACACTTCCGTAGATGGCCTGCGGGACGCTCTACAATTCGGAGTTACGACGGAACTGGAAATGATGGGCGGGTTTACGAAAAATGGCCGAGAGGCACAATTGAAAGGGATCGAGGATATTGCCGACGTACGATCTGCAGGGATGGGGGTCACACCTCCCGGCGGGCATCCTGATGAACTCATGCCTGGGGATGGGGAAATTCCGGATTTTGTACTGAAGGAATTGGAGAAAATGAGCGAGGAAGATCGAAATTCCCTGCTGGCCGCTCATGCACATGATCATGGAGAGGCTCCTACGGTATCGACCCGGGACGAGGCTATAGCATTCGTAGG
>DOJM01000395.1:12366-14135 GCA_003529225.1 Paenibacillus sp. | reverse complement strand
AATGTATTGACTGCTGAATCCTCCCGGCAAGCAATAGAAGTCGGAGTTGAGGGACTCGCTCACTTATTCATCGACCGCCCTGAAACGACTCCGGATCTGGTGAGAATGATTGCGGAGGCTGGCGCCTTTGTCACGCCATGTCTCGTCTTGAACTCCTCAATTATCGGTAAACCCGCATCGGAAATGGCGGGCGATCCGCGAGTGAGTTCCAAGCTCAGTCCGGAATGGATCGACACTCTGAATGCTAGCTTCAATACCTACCCGCAAGGCAGTATGGAAGACAACTATCGGAACGTAATGGACCTTCACCGCGCAGGTNNTAGGGGAGAGAAATACTTCTTGGAAACTCACTCATCCAAATATCAAATGAAAAAGAGCTATATAATATTATTGCTAGTGTTCATATTAGTTGTTTTAACCGGTTTGCGCATTTTATGGATGGAAACGTTTCATGATCCCAAACAGGCGGCAATTCATAATGGGCAATTCGATTTGCGCAATTGGAATGCAGAAAATGGCAGCATTCTCTTACTTGATGGGGAATGGGAGTTTTATCCCTCGCAATGGCTGATAGATGGTAGTCGGCAACAATTGTTAGGCGATAATGCGCCAAGGCATATTCAGGTACCGGGAGGATGGAGTGAAGTTTTGCATGCTGACATGCCATCTCCATACGGGTATGGCTCTTATCGTTTGCTTCTTTATGTAGACCCGGCGAAGCATCTTAATTATAGTATTCGTGTACCCAGCGTACGCACTGCATCAGAATTATATGTAAACGGTCGATTACTTACTAAATCCGGACAGGTGGCGACAACAAAGGATGAATATATTTCGAAGGACCTACCTTATTCTACAACCTTTACAGCAGATGACAACGGTGTAATCGAACTCGTCATTCAGGCGGCAAATTATGTGGATAGTCGAAGGGGGGGCATTGTCCGATCCATTAAATTTGGTTCAGAAGAAGCCATTGCCAAAGAGATGAGAGCTTCCATTTTTATGCAGTTTTTGGCAGCGATTATATTTATTATGCATGCTGTCTATGCACTTATTTTGTATTTAATAGGAAATAAGGAAAAGAAGCTGCTTTATTTTAGTTTGCTTGCATTATGTGTAACGATCACGAGTGTCTTTAGTACGGATGAGAAGTTGTTCCATCAGTTGTTTTACATTGGAGTTAATTGGGATTTTAGGCTGACTAATATTGCTTTCGTTATTGCAGCCTATGCTATGCTCCAGTGTACGAATCATCGCGAGCTTCCATATTGGCGTAGGATGTACCCTGTCTATAAAATAATGAATCTAGGGACTGCCGGCATCACGTTGTTTTTAAATCCAACTCAGGTGATCACGCTCTTCCCTATTTATTATGTATTAGGTGGTACTGCTGCGGTTATAACGCTGATTACGATGTTTAAAAAAGTAATTAAAGATTTAAAGAGCAATCTTTTACTGCTTTTCTCTTTTCTTGCGTTGATGAACTATGCTCTTTGGTCGTTAATCTTGCTGGATAGCGGTTTGAGTCTTGTCTACTATCCGTTCGATATGATTATTGCGATGGCTTGTTTAGCCTCTGTATGGTTTAAAGATTATTTTATCATGCATGCGAACACGAAAGAGCTTGCGACAACATTGCAAAGGATGAATGACCATAAAGATCAATTCCTAGCAAATACTTCTCATGAATTTAAAAATCCGCTTCATAGTATTCTTAATATGTCACAATCCGTTTTAAAACGGGAGCGGCATTTGTTGCAGGAAAGGAG
>DOJM01000395.1:9499-12217 GCA_003529225.1 Paenibacillus sp. | reverse complement strand
AAGTGAAGTCTATAAAAATTGCAAATCAAATTCCTGAAGATTTTCCTCCAGTAAATGCGGATGAGAACCGGGTTGTTCAAATCGTTTTCAATTTACTTCATAATGCTGTGAAATATACGAATGATGGGGTCATTTCGATTCAAGCTTTTGTAAAGGATGGACGAGCCTATATCGTTATTGCTGATACCGGGATCGGAATGGATGAGAACATGCTTAAGCGCCTATTCCGTCCGTACGAGCAAGCCAGTACGAGTGAGACTATGATTGATGGTGGCTTTGGGTTGGGTTTAAGTATAAGCAAGCAACTGGTTGAGCTTCATGGAGGTACGCTAGTTGTGTCCTCTGTTTTAGGAGAGGGCTCAAAATTCACATTTTCATTAAGGCTAGCAGGTTTGGAAGCGGAGGAAGAGAATGATGTGACCAACTCATTTGAACCATTACCATTACAATCCATGCCGATTCAAGAAATAGCCTCCTCAGTGTATATGGAAAAAGTGAAAATTCCGCCAGCTACGAATCAAACAACTTTAATAGAAATGAATCGTGAACGTCCGATTCTATTAGTTGTTGATGATGATCCTGTCAACCTTCAAGTACTTGAAGCCATACTACCACCAGACGAATATGATTTAACGATGGTAACGAGCGGTAAAGAGGCATTAGCTGTACTGGACACTAAGGAATGGGATCTGGTCATCTCCGATATCATGATGCCACAGATGTCCGGTTATGAGCTGACACGAATGATTCGTGAGCGGTTTACACTCACGGAGCTCCCTGTATTGCTCCTTACCGCAAGAAGCCAACCGAAAGATATTCAGAGCGGTTTTATAGCGGGGGCTAACGATTATGTGACGAAGCCAGTGGAAGCAATAGAAATAAAATCGCGGATCGAGTCGTTAGCTACGATTAAACAATCCGTTCGAGATCAACTGCGATTAGAAGCTGCATGGCTGCAAGCACAAATCCAGCCTCATTTTATATTTAATGCGTTGAATGCTGTAACAGCTTTAAGTGATATTGATTTGGATAAGATGCGTAATTTGCTCGATGAATTCAGCAATTTTCTGAGGAATAAATTTAAATTTCAAAATATGGATGGGCTTGTTCCGATCGAAGAGGAGTTAAGTCTAGTGCGTTCTTATCTATATATTGAAAAGGTTCGGTTTGAAGGAAGGTTACAGGTTATTTGGGAGACAGATGGCTGCGGGGACATAAAAGTCCCATTTCTTACGATCCAGCCTCTCGTTGAAAATGCGATAAGACATGGCATAATGAAGCGCAATCGTGGAGGAACGATTCTTATTCGGATTTCTGTCTATGAGACGCATGCAGAGATAACCGTTGAAGACGATGGGGACGGAATAGACGGGGTTCAATTGCAACGAATATTAGAAAGGAAAGCAGATAGTCGTTCAGGCGTCGGATTGATTAATACGGATCAGCGATTAAAACGGCACTTCGGAACAGGACTCCATATCACAAGTACGCTAGGTACAGGGACAAAGGTAACTTTTCATGTACATAACAGGTTGAATAGCGGGGATAAAGCTAGGTGATAAATAAGTGATTTAATGAGGAGCAACCTTGGCTGCACTATTCTACAGGGATCTGAAAAAGTCGGCGGGTTGGAATTGTTACTGCGGCTGCTCGGAAATCGCAAGGATAGTGAATTTTTCGAAGGGAAAATAGCCGATATGTTGGAACTTGTAAGTATGATCCAAGGAACTGGTGCGATCAGCGAAGAAACATTTGGAAAGGCGGGAGACGATGAACGCACTACAGGAAGAAGCGCTGGAAGAGATGAAAGCGGCAATTTATGAGTGGTTTGAGGAACAAGAGAAACGAAAGGACGTGGAGGGCGCTGTCAAGCGTACCACGCTGCAAGTGGGCATTTTTAACGACATTGTGCTGGATTATCGACCGGGTAGGACTAGCGTTGGCAGTTCGGATTTTGGAAGGAATGCTTCAGGGCGCAAGTCGATGAAGGCGTCTCCTTTTACGCGGGAGGAGGTCTTGCATGAGGTGCAGCCCTGGTTGACGAGCATCGTAAGGGAGAAGTTGGACAAGTTGCATACGTCGGCCCTTATCGACTACCGGTTTACCTTGAAGGGAAGATTCGCAACGGCAGACGGACCCGTGAGATTAACGGTGTTTGACATCGTATATGAAGAGAAAAAGCGGCAGCTTCTGGAGCGGGTTGAGTCCTATATCGAGCAAAAACTGGAGAAGGGCGCTTACCCGACAAAGCCGCTAGAAACTTTCTTTTTGACACGCCATCTGTTGGACCCGTATTTGTTCAACGAACCGGACGTCGGACGGACGATTGCTATATTTGACCGGATTCAGGCGTTGAATAAAGAACGGGTGCAAGCGCTGAGGGAGCATCGAAGCGATATCATTCGAGCTTTAACCCACTGGGCCGAGGAAGTATTCCTGCCACGTCACTATGATGTTACCCTTTCCGAATACAGAACCAATGAAAATGGAATCAAGCCGGATACGGCTCTCAAGCATATGGATGAGCCGAACCAGCCTATCGATCTGCTGTTGTACGGCGCTGTGATGATTCTTCGTTACGAGCCAAGCTACAGTAAAGCCAAGGGCATGACTTTTCTGGAACTGGCGAGGCAGCTGGGCAGCGGCAAAGCCGGACGCATGTTGAAGGAAGGTAGCGACACCTTCGCGCGAGAAGACGTTCATCTGCGTGACGAGTTG
>DOJM01000395.1:8815-9363 GCA_003529225.1 Paenibacillus sp. | reverse complement strand
TGGCCTATTCTGAGCTGTATCCGTTATTGGAGGAATACGCTCGTGAGGCGATGGAAGAGTTTGTGTGGTACGAGGATACGGAAGGTGAGAAAAGCGTCATGCCGGGCAGTTATGCCGTATTCGGGCTGGGACTCGCGGACGAGCGCTATTTTCCGTTGGTAGAGACCTACATGGCCCTTGTAGACGAGGAGCATCAGCTGGTGCAGGACAAGTTCACGGCTGTTTTCGCCGAGACCCATGGCATAACCGAACGCTCGATGCCCGCCTTGATCGCTTGCCTGCGTTGCTCTCATGATTCGCTGAAGCTGAGGATTCAGCCTGAACTGGAAAGTGAAGGCAAGCTATCGCTATTGGTGCAGCATGTCGAGGCTTTGCCGGATTACGAGGCCGAACGAGTGCTGTACCCGATTTTTGGCAAGGCGGAGAAGCTGGCTGCATTGACTCGAAAGGCGCAGGAGCCGCGTAAGGAGCTGTTGCTTCGATTGCTAAAGGCAGCGGAACAAGCTTGACGATAGGGAGGCTATCCTGTGTGAAGATCATTTGCAAAA
>DOJM01000395.1:911-8799 GCA_003529225.1 Paenibacillus sp. | reverse complement strand
TGCTAGCTGGGGGTAGCGTAATGAAGTCTTGTTGGGTTTTGACGATTCGTATATTTAGCTCTCCTGAAACTAAAAAAAGCTCACCCGACATCCGGGTGAACTTTTTTATAGAGTGTATAATAATTATTGGGACACGGAAGAGCATGTACATTTTGGTCGGGGTCATGAAAGAACGTCAATGTAGAAGCAGCGATGTTAAAAATGATAGTAGGTATCTAGGTCACAGGACTCGACTCATGTGGAGAGCTAAATATTGATGGTTCTGAAAGAATAGATGAGATGTGACAGTATCGCTCAAAAGTATTGTTTATGTTAGCTGACTTATCTAGTCTATAACCATGAAATGGAGGATGAACAATTTTTTCATGGGCGTATAATTAAAACCTCAACATTCGCAGCATAAATCTCCCACCAAACCCCAACCAATAAGGAAGGGGTTCTTAAAAGAGTGAACTTATGGTTCCACTAATTATTTATTTAAAATGTTGTCCTCTAAAACAGCATATTTATCGCCATACTGCTTAATGATATGCTGTTCTCCCCAATTACATAGAGAAGTCAAAATGTCGCTTAAACTATCACCATACTCACTAAGCTCATATTCCACTTTGGGTGGAACCTGATTATATACGATTCGATTGATGATTCCATCGGCCTCTAACTCTCGAAGCTGCTGTGTCAACATTTTTTGAGTAATCCCGGGCATCAACTGTTTTAGTTCCGATGTGCGTTTTTTGCCATGTGTTAAATGACACAGAATTACGCATTTCCATTTTCCCCCAATCACTTCGAGTGTGGCCTCAACGGATATATTGTATTTTTTCTTGATAGTTGTCATGATATCCTCCAATGTATGGGTACCTTTTAGTACCTATGGTACTTTTAAGAGCGTACTATTGATTTTGTCCGATTTTATCTATCATAACATTTATCGTTCATTTTTTATAGGATGTTATAATCTTAAGGTGCTCAGCCCCCAAAAAATTAATACAAATAAAAACCGTTTCTAAACCATCTCCGTCTTAATCTATGAGAGGTTTAGGAGAGGGGGCTAAGGAAGGATATGACGATGACTAATGCAGAAATGAAGAAGGTAACGATTCTTGATTCTAGGAGCGAGACGGATTTCTACGATTCTATATTGGTACATAGAGAACAACTATACAGTATTGCCTATAGCTACTTGCGTAACCGGAATGATGCGCTTGAAGCGATGCAGGAAATGACTTGCCGGGCCTGGATCAAAAGAAAAACGTTAAAGGATCCAAAAGCGTTTAAATCATGGATCATTCGGATCCTGATTTATGTCTGTATAGATGAACAAAGACGTAGAAAGCGTTCCATGCCGCTTATTGACGAGAGAATAGGAGAGCAGATTACGCACATTGGCCATCATCGGATGGAAATGCTGTGGGCACTCGAACAGGTTAAACCCAAGTATCGCCATGTGCTGCTGCTTAAATACTACAACGATATGACCTTGAGCGAGATTGCTAACATTCTGGATAAACCTGAGGGAACGGTCAAGACGTGGCAGCATAAAGGACTTAAGCAGTTAAGAACGATCATTAAGAATCGGGGTGATTGGAACCATGAGTAGTCAGGAGGAGCTTGCTATGTTAATCGATGCTGAACGGATCCCGCAGGAGCGGAAAATGGAGAGTGTGGCCGCACAAATCTATGCCATTCAAGCAGGACTCGAACTAGGTAAAAAGCGTGGAAAAAAGCTAATGTTCGCTAGAAGCGCTATGGCTGTACTGACTGCTGCAATAATGGTCGCAGGATTACTATTCTTCAATCCATCCCAATTGATGCCACAACAAGCCTCTACAAATATTGAATCAAGTGATTGGGGTGTGCTGGAGCCTTTTAAGAAAGTAGCTTCGTCTGATATTGATGCTCTTACTTTAGAGTCAGCGATCCGTAATGATTACGTGCAGATCGTGAATAAAAGTACTGAGAAAAATGGGTATAAAATCACTCTGAATGCTGTGATCGCTGATGAAAATAAAATTATAATGCTGTATACAGGGACTACAAGCGATGGGCAGGAAATTTACAGCGTGAATAGTGTGTGGCTGACAGATGCTGTAACAGGGCAGAGCATAATAGATGAAAATGGTTATAGAAATGGAATGGGGTCACATGCTGAGGATAGTATTTATACATGGCTCGGAAAAACTATCTATCCACTAGATAAGAATAAAGCATTTCCAAGAGAGGTGGTTGCTAATTTTCAGATTGCGTCAGTCGATCCAGGAATGCTAGTAAAACCGAAAACGGGAACAGATCTAGCTGACNNACAGTAGTTATAAATCAGCCTTTTATGATTGACGGACATGAAGTGAATCTTGCACAGGTGGAGCTATCTCCTTTAAGTATAGTAGTTGAATTTACGTTAAGTGAGGCATTAAAAACCGATTGGGAGATCAGGAATGAAATTTTCGGAAAGACTCCTAGTGAGTTGACATCGCGGGTTGGGAAGCGCGAATTGAAAAATAATTCGATTGGTGGAAGGGGCAGTGAGGATGGATTCACAAGCTACTTTAGCAGCAACGTATTGGATCATCCAAAATCCATTCGATTGAAGCTTGATGCGGGGCCTGATCGCGAGAAAGAGGCGTATATTGATATCTTGAAAAAATAAGGAACAAGTGATGAGAGTGAGAATGTGATGGAATTCGTAATGCAGAAAAGGTCCGCTAACAGCGACCTTTTTTTGTTTTCTAGAAGATTAAATATGATTATAAAGTCCTTTTTTTAAATAGTGATATAATAACTCTTTGAGTGTTTTGAGCTGAATTCTGATCTGGATGAACTAGGGGTGATAGATGTGAGCGTAATCCGTATGGAGAACGCAACTAAGAAATATGAGAATACATTGATTTTTCGAGATATATATTTTCGAGTTAGCAAGGGTGAACGGATTGGGTTAATCGGACGAAATGGTGCGGGGAAGTCTACTGTTTTTAAACTGATGATGGGAAAAGAGGAGCCAACAGCAGGGAAAGTAGAGTTAGATCCCAATGTGAAGATCAGTTATTTCTCTCAATTCTCGGAGCTTTCCGGCTCCTTGTCTGTACAGCAAGAGTTAGAATTGTGCTTTGAGCAGTTAGCACTTATCGAACAGGAGCTTAACCAAATCGGGGAACAGCTTGGACAAGAGACGGATGATGACCAGATGAATACATTTTTAGAGCGGCAAGCGGCGCTTTTTGAACAAATGGATCATTTGGATGGCTGGAATGTATCTGTAGAAATCAACACTGTTCTGACGAAGTTGGGCTTCAATGAAAGATCACGCNNCTGGCTAAAGTCTTAATTGAAATGCCCGATGTCGTATTGCTCGATGAGCCTACTAACTTTTTGGATATCGAAGGGATCGTATGGTTGGAGCAGTGGCTTCACCGTTTTAATGGGGCGATGATTCTCATCTCCCATGACCGGCAATTTATTGACAGAGTAGTCACGCGGACGATAGAAATCGAGAATTATCATTTTCAGGAATATGAAGGCAATTACACCGACTATGTTCGTAAAAAGAAGATGCGTAAAAAGGTGCTTGATCGTCAATTNNTGCAATTCGAGTGGGAAGAAGAGCTTCTACTTATGGAGTCTGAAGCTATTGAAACCCGCGGGAACAAAAAGTCCCCGAAGGATCGTCTATCACGAAAACTGACAGATATGAAAAAGCGTGTGGAGCCTCATCCAGTGAACGTACTGATCACCGATATCTACAGTAATTTACGGTTTCCGGACAAGCTTGGCGAAGTGAAGGGAATTGGACAAAGCTATGATGGTCGGACGATATTCCAGAACATTAGCTTCGATATTCAAAAGGAAGATCGGATAGCTATTGTGGGGCCTAACGGAAGCGGGAAGTCGACACTCATAAAGGTATTGACTGGGCAAGAAGAGCCTGAAACGGGTGGTGTGACTTGGGAACGTGGGGTCAGCTACGCGTACTTCAATCAGATGTGGGACGAACTCGATGTTAAAGATACAGTCAGTCATGCCGTAAATGTGTATGGGCTGGGACTCGATGCTCCGCGGAAAAAAGTGAACAAATTTCTATCGATGCTACAATTCTCGGAAATGGATCTGAGCAAAACGATCGGCAGTCTTACAGGTGGACAGCAGGCCAGAGTAGCGTTAGCGAAATGCCTTCTCTCTGGCGCGGCTGTCATTATTTTGGATGAGCCAACGAATCATTTAGATTTGACGAGTATTCAGGTGATGGAGCAAGCACTCATTCATTTCCCTGGAGCCGTAGTTACCGTCAGTCATGACCGCTTCTTCATCGATAAAATTGCAACGAAAATGCTTACCTTCGATCCTGAAGCAGGAATCACTGAGCAGAATGTTTAGGATTATGCTGGCAGTCGGATGATCACAGTCGTCCCTTCACCTACTTGACTGGTGATTTCGATCCCATAGGGTTCACCAAAATGAAATTGGATACGATCATGGACATTTTTTATACCAATAAGATCTTCATCTAGGGTGTCTGATGGTTGAGAGAGACGAAGACGTAACTGTTTAAGTTTCTCTTCATCGATACCCACGAAACAATCTGCCTACAATCCCCACCATATCGCTAATGTATCTTTACGGGGTTCCATCCCTTTCACCTAGTTATGAAGGCTTTATCTAAATCTCTTGATTAAATAGAATANNCGATAATGTTAAAGGGGATGAGCGTAAAAAGACGACATTGTCTTTTCTTTTTGGTCCCTAATCCGTTTATAAGGAGTGATGATGTTTGAGTACGAACAACACCACAATGAAGTCCGAGAGAGGTCAGTATTCGTAAGGGAAGAACACCTCTCAATGACTACGGGAGGCACTATCGGAAATGATGACTTTAATGAACATGGTGAGGGGAACAGAGAACGATCTCCCTGCCAAAGAGATGATCAAGTATTGGAATCATGAGCCTGGAACTTTGAAGCTTGTGAGAGCAAGTAGCAATTTTATTTATACGTTTCAATGGAATAGTAAGCACTATTATTTAAGGTTTACTCACGAAGAGGATAATAGCGCAGAGAATATTCAGGCTGAACTAGATTTTATGATGTACTTATTGGAACAGGGCTATGAGACCGTAGCGCCGTTACGATCCAAGCAAGGGAAGTGGATTGAGACCCTTTCAACTGGAAATAGCAAATATCACGGGGTTGTTTTTGAACAAGCCCAAGGGGAGTATGTTCCACTTGAAGAGATGTCGGAGCTGCAGTTCCAACATTGGGGTCAAACGCTCGCGAGATTGCATAATTTATCTGAGACTTATGCTCCGAGCACACCCGCGCGTAAAAGCTGGGTCGATTCGCTTCAATTTATTTTATCCGTATTAAGAAGACACCCCGAGGAGCATAAAGCGCTTAAGGAATATGAACGAATTGAGGCGTGGCTAAGTGAGCTCTCTTTTGGCGTAGGGCATACGGGGCTGGTCCATTTTGATTTTGAGACAGATAATATCTTTTATATGAAAGAGACATCTCGATATAGTGCGATCGACTTTGATGACTCTATGTATCACTGGTTTGCGATGGATATCACATCAGCGTTAAGAGATCTATCCAAACAGAATGATGATGAGAGCAAGAAGAACATCGATCTTTTTATTAATGGTTATAGATCTGTAAAGCGGCTGGATGATAAATATATCAAGCTATTGCCAGAATTCCAAAGATTCTCTGACTTATATGGATTCGCTAAGTTGCTTCGGAGTTTAGAGAATTTGGACGTATCTATTTGTCCGGAATGGGCACTACAGCTTAAATCAAAATTAGAAGGAGTCTGTGATCGTATTCGGGATGGCTTTCATCCACATATTGTGCTGAAGACAATCACTAAGAATAACTGGTATGCCTGTACGCAATTAGAGGTGTCCAATGAGCAAAAGGCAGTTTTTCCAGTGCCAGTTGTTTATTGGTTGGCAGTATCAGCTTATTGTGGAATGACTCCATTGGCTTTATACGCAGATGAAGAATTGGTAGGCTTTTCAGTATACGCTGTAGATCCTGAGGACGGAAGTTATTGGATTATGGCTTTTATGATTGATCAGAAATATCAGAATAGAGGATTCGGTAGAACCGGAATGGATGCCTTGATTCGATATATAAAAGCCGAACATCACTGCGACAAAATCGTTATTGGGCATCGAATAGAGAACGAACATGCTTCGAACTTGTATACATCCCTTGGATTCGTTGAAGTAAGCAGGGATGAGGTTGAAGTTGTACGAGAGTTGGTAGTGTAAAAAGAAAAAGGGACCGTACCCTAGTAGTTCTTAATTACTTGGGAGCGGCTCTTTTTCTAATTCAGTTAATGATCCTTCAAGTGAAACTCCAATCGTACAAGCTGGATACTTGGATTGCNNCTCCCTTTAAATATTAGGTCCACTCTTGTTCCAAAGAAGAATAAATAATCTCGTTGCACCATTGCTGATTACAAAATCTAGTCTCCCTAAGAACCCCGTCTTTAAACATCCCTGCTCTAATCATTACTTTCTCAGATTGCATATTCTCGGCGTTGGCATAAGCAACAACCCTATGTGCATTAAGAGAGCTAAAGGCATAACCTATCAGAGACTTCACGGCTTCAGTTGCATATCCCATTTTCCAATAGTCCGGGAGTAGGACCCAACCGATTTCCCATTCTCTGATTTCTTCCCAGTTTAACTTTATGCTGACATTACCGATGGGCTTCATATCCAGCTTTGTACATATTGCAAGATCATAATATTGCCGTGGATCACTTGTTGCTTGAGACAAGATCGAAAGGAAGTCATCTTTAATTTGTTTTGCATCAGGTGCAGTGTTCTCATATTTGTGGGATAGGGGATTTTGTTCTAGTTCTTCATAAAAAGAAGAATCACTGCTTGTATAATCTCTTAAAATTAATCGGTTCGATACTATTTTCATGAATATAGCACTCCTAGTTTAAGTTTTTATTGTTCTTCAGTTGCTACCGCCTAATACGATTACAAAGACTCTGTTATACGTACTCTGTAACTTCTTGTAGATCCATGTAATTTCCTTTATTTTTCATAATATTTACACATTATAAAAATATAAGCTTAACAACCTTCCATTTTTATCTACAAAAATAGTGGAATTGTGATAAAGTAATATTGGTTTATTTACTAGAGGGGGATTTTGGAAATGAAAATGATTAAATGGGGCATCACTGCAGCGCTGGCAGTATCTATGTTTGGTCCAATTCATACAGCGAAGGCAGCAGATACAAGTGTACAAGCAGAGACTACGACTCAAAACAACGATGATCTAATCTTTAAGATGGACTATACGGAGATGACCGTTGGTGACAAGGTTCCAGTGCAGATTTTTGCAAAAGGTCCAGATGGCTCATCCGAACGTGTTCCACTGTCTCAAGCAAATATGGTTATTGAGAAGCCTTACTTATTGCAAAAGCTGCCTGATGGTTCAATAAAAGCATTAGCCGTTGGCGAAACAAATGTAACCGTACGTTCAGGAGCTAATTCCAAAACGTTAAAGTTATCTATCAGTGCTGATAAGGACATCGAAACAGGTGTATTAATCAATGGCACGATGTATTTGCCTGTACAAACTACCTTTAAGAGTTTAGGTGCAACTATTCAGACGAATACAGCCACTAAGACTTTTAGTATTCGTGTAGGGGATTTGCCTATTCAGCTTCAACTGGGCAGCGATATTGCTATGGTGAATGGGAATAAGGTGAAAATGAGTGGTAAAGTGCAAACCGTGGATGGAGGAGCAGTATTCCCTGCTACCCTCTTAAAAACAGCATTGGGAGCAGTATTGGACTTTGGTGCTCATTATGAGTCTTTGAACATCAATTTCGGTAAGGCTGAGTTATTTGCGTACACAAAAAATACGTTAAG
>DOJM01000395.1:0-898 GCA_003529225.1 Paenibacillus sp. | reverse complement strand
AAGCTAATCGGAAAGACTTATTGGTTCAACCAGTATGATTCCGACTATAAATTCCAAAAAGCAACGATTGTTGATATTCTTGTGAACGACGATAATGAGTTTTCGATTTCTTTTCAATTGGCATCAGGTAAAATTGTGAATTCTTATGATATGGAATACGATCAGGTCACTCGCGATCTGGCAAACAAAGAGTATTTCTTTACGTCTGATCCTACCAAAATCTATAAATGGTCAAATGCTATTTGGGCCAAGATCAAGGCAGGTACAATTTCGACAGGGATGACGAAGCAGCAAGTAGAGCTGAGCTGGGGCACTCCAATTGATAAATCAAGTCTATCCGGCAGTGGAATTACAGTTGAGACTTGGCAATATAGAAATTATAATTACGTAACCTTTACAAATGGTGTTGTCTCTATGATTTACACAAATTAATGTAAGGGAACTATAACTTCATTTTAAATCAAAGGACGCCTTAAGGTTCATCACCGGGCGTCCTTTTCATATATTCGAACGCCTCATCATTGATTTAGTCATAGAGCCTGTCTCTGAAGCATATCTTTTGAAAGAAGCACTTTCAGAATGAAATGTNNNCTTATTGACCGAAATGAGGGGTTTATTCATGGCAAAGTCAAAACGTGGACATGCACTGTGGAGTTTACCATCCAGGGGTCGGGGTACTTGTCCGGTCTGTCAGAGCACACGGATCAAACTGCTTTATCCAAAAAGAAAAACGGACGGATCAGTCGTTAAGGTTTGTAAGCGTTGTGACAAGGCGCCTCAGACGAAAGTGGATGCAGTGTTGGTGTAAAAGAGTAACGCAAGGATGCCTAGTTGCAGCTATATGCATTTTGCATGTAGGTACAACTAGGCATCCTTATTTTGAAATATAAGAAAGTAT
>DOJM01000396.1 GCA_003529225.1 Paenibacillus sp. | reverse complement strand
GCTCTAGCTCTTCTTTCTGCAATCAGTTTTTTCAATGAATAAATTATCTCCCTATATAACAGGCGCTATTTTTTTTCCTTCTTAGTATCCTACTCTTTTTTTTGCATGGATCGTAACGGTAATCGGCATATCGGCTTCTGCGTAAATTGATCGTAAGTACTTGGGTGGATGGGTTGCGCAAGATGAAATAACGAATAGTTTCCCCATCAGCGATTGAGTCACCTGGAATACCTAGAATAGCATCAACTATTATATTTGTGCTTGTCTGTTTTATAATTTTTAAACCCAACACTCTGCTAGGCAATCCCCCCGTATCTGCATCAGGAGAGTAAAGACGTCCCCGAATGTTTTTAAAACCTGCGGAGCAGATCATGCGATTTGCGTACACATTGTTCCAAAATTGGTGGTAATACCGAAAAATTTTGATTCGGGTAGAGAATCGCAAGGGAAGTCTGTAATAATCAAAATCACCGATTCGAATCGGTGGACTGTTTAGATCATACGAAAAGACTACTTTCTCCCATGCCTTTTCCGCATTCTGAATAAATGCCATAAGTCGTTTTCTCGAAACCATGCCGTCTCCCTCCTTATCGCTCTTCCATTGCATTCTATGTATGTTACCTTATGGAAGGCACGGCAAGAATGGATCCTCGTATTTCATGATTTTTCATTTCATGATGTTTGCCGGCTCCTAAGTAAAAACCTTATTTATACCTACATTTCGGNNACAAGCTGCAGCACACAAACAAAACGCGACTAAACCGTTTTACCGGCAACCGCGTCATTTCTTGCTAAGTAATTTTCTTATCGTTCTAGCAGTAAATCTAAATCCCGAAAGCCTCGAGTGCTTTTTCGATGAAATGTCCATACGCACCTTTCCGGTAAAGCATATGTTGCAGATAACTGAATTTACAAGGAGGGAAGCATATTGAATAAGAAAAGAAAACGTCAAGTCCCCGTTCGCAAACAGCAAAACGAATTTATAACACCTGCAATTTTAAGACGAACGATACGAAATGTGCTGCCCTTCTATCGCGAAATCGTGCGCAATCCAGCATACTCAGCTGCATGGGTGCAAGCGGTGAATAAGATTGATTTTGTGCAGATGGAAAGACTGTTTCAAAAGGTAAGCCATGCCCCAATTGCAGAATTGGGATCAGGGTACAGTTTCGGCTTTCGTACATCTATGCGAGATCGATTATACGTCAACGGTTTTTTTCTTGACCCCGCTCAAAGTAAGTATAAAGTGGGAGAACATCTCGTAGTAGTACAAGCTATTCTTCCCTTATACCTCAGGTTGGCGACTGATATTCCATTTGCAACGCGTGTCACTGCCGCAATTAATTCAGGTAATACGACAAGACTGAACAGTTTAATTCGCGGATTAATACGCTCCCGTTTTTTACTAACTATCAGAGCACAAGATTCAGGCTTCAGAATCAGCTTTAGATTTCCGATCAGTCGCAAAATATATACTAATTACACCTTACTAGGAGTGGGCTAGTTAGTTGTTAAGACTGCCGGCTTTCACTGGTGGCAGCAACTGATTGAACTACTCGCGCGACTAAAGTGGCACGATTCCTAAGTACGGGAGACTAACGTCTCCTAATGGATTAGGTGATCCCCGTAGTCCCTACGGTTAACTATCTGTATAATACATGCAGAAATATGTCTCAAGCCCAATGTCCTCTAGCATTCTTTCAATTTGCGATTCCTCGAAAAAAATAGTCTGATCATCTGCCCTTAGAAAGAGACCGTGCTTTGTATAAATCTCNNGGTCGTGTATCAAGTAAATATGAAACATGAACTATCCGATTTTTTTAAACATAATGTCTTTCAACATCTTCCTTTATGGCTTTGACACTTCCCTTAAAGATGAGCTTCTACTCCGCCGCTTCCGCCAACCATGCTTGCATAACCGGTGATTCCGCCCGATTTAAACGTAGCGCAATTTCGGTATTAACCTCATCCGGCGGCATGACTTCGACAAGGACGCATACTGACTCTCGCAGTTGATTCAATGCAAACACACCTTCATCATCGAGCATTTTCATCGCCAGCTCCATGGCCTTCAGCCTCAAATCAAACTCGCGATTCCCTTCGTCATTCTCAAGATCCGCAATGAAAGGACGCTCAGCAAATCGTTGTTTAACGTGATCAAAGTTCTCATCCCCGAAACAACAATAGGGTGAATCGGCATAGGACCATTTGATGAGTTCACCAATCGTCGATCCCGGTGTGTCACTTTCGTCTCCTTGTCTGGTCGATTCCATCTCAAAAGCTTCACACGACCAGGCGGAGATGCTAGGCGCATGTCCCTCGCCAGTAGTATATAGCGTGCAGTAATAATAATGTTCGCCATTTTCAAAAAGAGCACGAAATGACGTTCTGGCAGCAGCGGCGATTTCTATCGCCAGCGTCTCTATTTCTTGCATCGGCTTCATGATAATGATCCTCCTTTCCATTAGTCGATCAGCTCAGGTTATTTAAGAACGCTCGTCAATCAGCCGTTCTAGAAATTCCGCAAACGTTGAAGCATACTTGTCGATCAAATCATTCATGAGATCATAACACATGATCGGAAATTCTCCCTGTTTATCTCTAGTAGACGTGTCAAAAAAATAAAGCTCGTCGCTATCCGGCACGAACAAGTCCAGTCTGTGGGGAAACCGACCTACCCACCATTCCTCGGCTTTATTCAGTCTATGTATGTAAAGAAGGTCGCCGTCATAATACTCTCTATGTTCCGGAGCTGCGATCGCTAGAATATTGCCGTCTCCCAACCGGGCATTACCGTAATGAACCAGCCACCAGCGATAAGATGGCGGCAGGCAGAATCCTAATTCCTCTTCAGCTTCTGCTAACCAGCTTTCTTCCGCACCATGGCCAGGAAACCATTTTAAAGCGGAGGTCGTTTTCAGTTTTTCTGCCAAACGCTCATACATAAGTTCGATCCCCTCTCCTTATACATGGGTTTATTNNGGATATCTCTCCAATCTTCTACAAATGATATGGCGGCGCTTTTCCTGCTAAAATGTTATCAGGATGAACGTCAGTTGGCTCATAGTCATTCATACGGAGAAGGATATACTCAATCTCTTCTAATGGCATCTGCAATTTTTGGCTGACTTCATAAAGACCCATGTCTTGCGAAAGTAGTTTCCGTGCTTGATTTAACTTTCCATTTAGCCAATTGTTTTCAAGCATCCATTTTTTCCACCAGATCCAGTAGTTGATTTTGNNAGCGACTGACTCTGACAAATAGTTACAAAGGTGACTGCCTAATACCTCACGTTGCTCATGCTTGGACATCCGTTGGTACTGCTCATAACTTATGCTGATATCTAATTCGAGGGTATGATCCCTGCTATCAAAACGTCTGGATGTTGTTCGACCATAACTTTCAGGTAAAACACGCAATACAAAAAAGATATCATAGGGAAACTCCCATGTATTTGCTAATTCCTCTAAGGGCAGCAGCTCATCTCTCAATTGACCCACACACGTTCCATGTGTATCCAAAGTAAAAACTAGTTTCATACCTGCCTCCCTCTCCCACACTTAAGGAGCATCCGGATCATCTGTTATTTTCTGAGATCGCTTCGCAGCCTTTCGACAAGAGCCACTGCTCCATAACTTCAAACGCCTGCCCCGCATCCTGTTCATAGAAGACAGCCACCTCTTGCTGGTAGGCATAATTCAATCGTACATAGCCGCCCAGCTGCCGGTAGAACAGGAAACAAGTATAGGCATTCTCAATGGACAAATCCGGCGGAAATTCGTTTTGGCATAAGTCGGCCAGTTCGGGCAGCGTAAGCTGATCTTGTCCTTGTGGCAAACGCAAAAAGAGATGGCAACGAGTGCCCGTCCACGGTTCATAGTAGATGCTCTCCCCTGGCTGATTCCATACACCTGACGATATATTTCATCCAGCACCAAGGCGTACATCCCTTCGTCTTCCTGCTCCCGTGCCTGCAGGGAAATCGCCCTTACGTGCTCCGCATGCCGAGGTAGCCAGAGCAGCCTAGCTGTCTGGGGATGTACTGCCAGAAAATCACCGTCCACCGTTGTACCTATAACGATACACTCGCCGATCTGTTGCTCACTAATGGGGCTGTTTTCGTCATGCTCCCATAATCCGTACTCGGCAAAAGGTTTAAGCACCTCCGCATCGGGAAGCTGAACATTCAACCACCCTCTGTAAGTCCCTTCACCGAATCGCCGCAAAAACAGGAGGTAGCCCTGTGGATAAACAGTAACGTCTTCCTTCGCAAGTGCTTGGTTTTGGCCGTCAGATAGCGGTTTTGGCTGAGATACGATGTACATAAATACTCCTCCTGTTTACAGAATAATCAATGGCATTACTCGCTTCGGTCATTTGCCGCTTTTATATCCATTNNCCAGATACCAGACAGCTACACCCACAAGGGCGGTGAACACAAGATTTATGCAGCAGAACACGATGCAACGAGCAATACCCATGTACAGATAAACTTTAACAGAAACATTATCCCGGGATTCCTCCATTTTCCTTAAGGGTTGACTTCACTCCCTTTTATTGAAAACCCAATGCCGCTAAAGATTGTTGTATTTCCCGGTCTGCTTTACTTTTGAAAGTTGCAAACTCCACTGAAGATAAAGAATTCGGAAGTTTCTGATGGATAAAGGAATCAAAATCGATTGCCGTCTTGAGAATACGAAGCGTGTGCAGCAAAGGTAGTTGCTCCATTCCCGTCAATCGGGTTAAGCCTTTACAATTCCTGATAGAAAGTTCCTCCAGTGCCTTCATTTCCTGGTTAAAGCTGATTTCCTTCAGCTGGATTTGATCCTCAATAACAAGTCTCTTCAGCGCTTGAAAGGCTGTAATATTGGTCAGGTCATGGAAGCCGCGGACTCTAGTAATCTCCAGGTTCTCGATTGTATTTTCTTCAATTTCATGAATGTGCTCCCGGCCTCCAAGCAAAATGCGAAGGTGCTCCAGCTTCCTCAGCCGGTTAATACAATATAACGGCAGTTTGCTGATCGAATGCAGCGCGAGATAATTCAAGTTCTCCAGATAACCTATAGCATCAAGGTTTTTAACCTTACCCCCTACATGCAATTCCTCCAGATCAGAGAACTCTTTAAAATATTGCAGGTTGAGGGTCTTTTTATCCGAGATAATGTTTAATTTATTTAGAGAGTGCAACGTATCAATCCCCAGAATTTCCGAATTCTCCAGCTCGTATATGCCTATGCTCAAACTGCGCAGGTGATCCAGCTTCGCCAATGCTTCAGTGTTATGTGCCTGGGTGAGACTATCGAGGTGCAGCATTTTCACATGAGGAATCCGCACGAGAGTATGACAATCAAAAGACAGCGAATAGTGGGCGTAGAAGCGTACTCCGAAATCCTCATTCCAGCGCGCGCAAAGCTCATCCACTTCTTCCAATATGGAGCCATAAAAATCCGGGTGAGAAAATTGAATAATCACTTGGTTACCGTCGTGCAAATCCCGCTCGATCAGATCCCGGTCCAGCAGGGCAGGATTATTGATCAGAATTCTTTTTTTCCATATTTTCCGCATCCATTAATCCTCCTTTTTTGCCATTGATCACAAGCCCGTATTTACTGAAAATCCACGATTTGCTCAAATCGTGAATCGCATCATGGCTTATACGCACAGAAGGCTTTTGCTCCTTCATAGCATCTGCGTCATGCGTCGAGAAGCGAAGCAGCTTTGTCATTTTATTAATAGAGTCTTTTATTTCATCGAAAAGCTTATATGTTAACGGCTTATGATCCCTGATATCCTCATAGATATAATACTTCCCGTTTTCATCTTCCAAATCCGTTTGAAAGCCTTTAGGAAATGAAAGCAAGATACACGGCAATTCATCCTCTGCCCATTGTCCGTAATAGGGAAAATGGACACCTTCATTTCTCGCAAAAAATCCGGAGCTTTCATTATCAGACGAAACAGAAATGGAATAAACAAAGAAAGGGTGACCATCATTCCTTTTTTCCTCTGCCGTAAAATAATGATAAAATGACCGATACGCCTCATACACCTGATTCTGGTCATGCTCTGTCTGGGCATAATTGGTTAGATAAAATTGCGCTTGCTTATGTTCAAAAATCTTCAAAACGCTTTCAAACTCTTCCGGTCTAATAAAGAATCTAAGTTTATAAAATCCGCTGTTCTTTAATCTATCCATTTCTTTTCTCTCACCGCCATGTTCTAAAGTGTCATCTCAGATGACCTTAGCCATTTGCTCATATATTTTCAAAATTCATATTTCGCAAATCGTGTTCTGAGAGTTTCTTCGTACGGGACCCACTCCCAATCACACCATAAAGACATTCCTACGAGTTCTGACAGCTTATCTACCGCTTGTCCCGGACTCGTAATGCCAGTGAAGCCGTCAAAATCCTCATTGCGGATATCCAACGCTTTCTGCAAGTAGTCATCGTTAAGACGCTCTTCCCGGAGTTGTTCATATTCATCCCT
>DOJM01000397.1 GCA_003529225.1 Paenibacillus sp. | reverse complement strand
TCGTCTTTATACACCTATTATCTCCGAATACCAATCGTTACAATTTCGCATGGACCGATCTGTAAGGCCGAACTACCCTTCTCTTCGCCAGAGAGTGGGTGGCTCTCCTCTTCCAGGATCGACGTCTTATAGAAATACTGCTGCGGTATCGTTGAACGGATGGTCAGCTCAGTGCTCTGCTGACTCATGTTGTACCAGCGAAGCAGTAGGGCTCCAGTCTGCTCGTTCATTTTTAGAGAGGAAAATGCGAGCTCCTGACTCTCCCAGTCAAATGGAGTATACACCGGAGTAATCACTCCTTCATGTACTTCAGTCTGACATACGACCCAAGGAATCTGGAATTGGTAAGCTTCAGCGTAAGCACCCGCAGTAATACCATCACCAGTGTGTGGGATGAGCTCCATACGAACAACGTACTCACCGAGACACTGTGCTTCTGGTGTTGGGAACAGACCCCAGTCTCCCAGTTCACCCACGCTACGGAGTAGTGTAATCGCAATGGTGTTACGACCATCTCTTAGCACTTCATATTCATTTAATCCAAAGTTAGCGACGGTTAGACCCGCTTTTTCATTACTGATATCAACAAAGGCCTGCTGATGCTGCGTGTTACTCGGATTCATCCATTCTGTAGCTGGCTCAATATTCCGCTCCGCAACCTCGAACATCGAATCCACATGATGTGTGGCGGTNNTGTCTATCGTCGTTTCGATATGCAGCCCATTCCCGCCCCGCTCCAAGCTAATTACGGTACGAAGTTTAAGAATGACTGTGTCACTACTGCGCTGCGCTTTCCGCTCCGGGTAGTACACAAGAGCACGCTGTTCCTCGTCCAGCTTATCATCTGCTGAGGCTGGAATCTCCCAGTCATGCTTAATTTCCACAGATGCTCGATAAGGCGTATTTTCCAGAACGCAAATGTTCGCCTGTAGTCCCTTGGTCGTTAAAGCTTGTTCACCCTCTGGCTGTTTATACATGTATTCATTCCCGATATCACCTGTGTTCTCATACACACCAAGATCCCGGTAGGTCATGCCACTGGCTTTGTCACTCATCGTAAATGAACCATTATCATGGATCACTACTTTGATGGCCTCATTCTCCAACACCCGATCCCCTTGAAGCAAAGATTCAGGAGCTATAGGCAACCCTGCGTTTGCACGGCGAACCCACGCAAATGCACGAAGACCCAGTGCCGGAACTTTCACAGCTTCAAAGGTAAGTCTTACTCGGCGGCACATATAGGGCTGGCGGAATTTATCGTCAGGCAAATCATAACCAAACTGAAGACCCAAATCCACCATCTGGCATGTAATGGTATTCCCTTGATCGTCTACTAATTCACGACCTCTTAAGTCAATATCTTTCATGCGGCTGGCCGTTTCTTCTAGAGAGAAACCCTCTCGCAAATATAGACGTGCCGCATCAATTTCTACGCTCACTGTACCCGTGCGTCTCCACCCTGTCATATTCATGACTACTAGCGGAAGCACTTCTTCACCATATGCTGCAAAACCAGACGTATCCACAGCTTCAGCGATCATGCGCTTACTATCATCAACAATGGTCTCTGCTACATGACGGCTTTTATCAAACCGGGTTACCATTTCGCGATGTACCACATCCACGCTGCAGCCACAAATGCTGTCGTGAGGATGATTCTGCATTAACGTCTTCCAGGCATAGGTGAACAGATGATGAGGGTAATCTTTGCCCAATACATGTGCNNCGGCCACCTTTTCAAGCAAGACTTGCCCTTCCTGATTCATCTGTTTCAAATAGACACGAGCAGACGCGGTATTCACTAACGTCCCCCATCCGTCTGTGTGCTGGCTCCGCAGTTCACCCTTTACGGTCGACAAATTGTTGTGATCCATTACATCCTCTACAGCCTTAAGGTAATCAGGGAAGTTGGAATGGATAAACTCCATATCTGGATATAGCCGCTTCGCAGTTTCAATAGCCGCCGGCAAATCTAGCTGAGCTGGTTGATGATCGCAGCCGTTCATGAATAGTAGCTCACCTGTAGAGGCAAATTTTCGAGCATCTGCTAACTTCTTCTCCCAGAACTCTTTTGCCTCTGCTTCATTTACTGGCACTTCGTTTCCGTTCGAATACCAATTCGCAAATAGAATTCCAAGGACTTTCGATCCATCCGGACCTTCCCATATCAGCTCGGAGAACGAAGATTCATATCCACCGTCCGATACTGTATTATTGAATCCAGTCGGTTTTACACCTCTTCCAAAAAAGGCATTATTGATGCCTGATTGCTTCATTAATTGTGGAGTCTGACCTACTAGACCAAAGGTGTCCGGAAAATAACCGATCTTAGATGGTTCACCGTAACGTTTCGAATCCTGATGGCCGATCTGCATATTACGCACATTTGCCTCTCCGCTGGTAAGAAAAGCATCTTGAAGAATATACCAAGGACCGATTAGAAGGCGTCCTTCCGTAATATATTTTTGTAGACGCTCTTGATTCTCTGGACGAACTTGAAGGTAATCCTCTAGAATAATCGTCTGTCCATCAAGAAAGAAACTCTTAAATTCACCATCCTCATCCAATCGATCCAGCAATTCATCGACCAGTTTAATAAGCCGTACATGATGCTTTTCATATGGAAGATACCATTCCCGGTCCCAGTGAGTATGAGAAATAATATGGGCAGTCTGAGGTTTAATAGATTTATCTGAACTTTCCAATGTGAAGACCTCCTTATATGCAATACGTACTCTCTACTAAGATGCTTAATGTAGTAGATGTGGATAAGTTACATGGATTTCGACTTCCTGTTGGCGATACACGCCAAGAAGATCACCTTTATAGTCCGTAGCAAAGAGGACTGAACGTTCCTGTTCCAACACGAACGCGTAGATTCGGCCAGTGGCTGAATCCTTTACCTCGATCTTCGCATCCTGAGCATATTCCGACACGAAGGTGAAGAGAGCTCCCGTAGCAAAGTTCAACTTCCGTCCGTATATACCAGCTAAGTCCCCTCCTCTAACCCACTCCAAGTCACACTCCACATGAGCAGTATGGAGCGCGTAGCGATACAGTGCAGACGTAGTATCACTTCGGTCGCTCAATTCAACGGGCAGTGGACTCCATAGGAGTTGACCCTTGCCAAGCGGGATGTTAATGACTGAGTCTATAGTAGAGCTTCCGCTTCCAACTGATTCGTGAATTATCGTTTCCTTCGATACCTCAGCAATTCGTCGGTGACCGAAGGAGACGGGTAGTTCTTGGCCTTGAAGGCTAAGAACTTCTTCACGGCGCACATTACGCAATTCACGCTTGCCAAGAATATCACTTAAGCGCTCTGAAGAACGCCAGTAAGCATCAATGTCGAGCGGGCCTGTAGCAAGCAATACCGCACCTGTCTCTTCAACGATGTGTAACAACCTTTCCATCGCTGCATCATCGAAGTTATGCGCGCTTGGCAGTATAATAAGCTTCACAGGATGGTTCTCCAAATCATCTAGGTGGTATTCAGAAGCCCCTCTGAAAGGCATCTTTAGATCATATGAAAGAATACGGGTAAGCTCTGTTGTAGCCGCGAAAGCCAGCTTCCGGTTAGAAAAATCATTTGAATACGGAAACACCACAGCAATCTCTTCCAGTTTCCGATCTCCAAATACGTCACGAATGCCTTCTATAAACTTCCCGAAGTCATAAGAGACATCCGCCTCTGGCTTTTCGGTTCCATCTGCTCTCAATGCTCCGATATGGGACTCATTCGCATTATCCATATAGAAGTTCGTATTCCAAATCCAATGTATGGCCCCCGCACCAGCAGTTCCAAACGCATAGGCATATTTGCGTTCGAGAAGATTTCGCAGTTCTAGCTCCGAACGTTTGGCTCGTCCATCAGGAGTTTCTACATACATGACGCCAGTCTCTTGAATTAGGTTTGGCTTATTAGGTGTCTTAGCAAAGATGCCGTCCCACACCAGATAATCATTAAACCACCAGGAATGTACAGTGGTGTAATCCACCGCCTCCTCGTAGAAGAACGGTGAAGGTCGCTGCGCCCCTAGCCCTTCATCCTGCCCAACCGTAACCATCTGATCTGGACATTGCTCCTTAATGGTGTCATATAACTGCTTCACCCACCGATTATGCATATCCATGGAGAACAAGCAATAATCAAGCCAACGTGTCCCTCTTTTAGCACTGTGCATATCCTGTACATCGAAGTTCATCTCTTTCATTTCTGGCAGGCCTGCCGATGCAAAGTCAGGAAGTTGTGCGGGTGTCATATTCCAACGTTCTTGTAGCACTTCGATTTCCTCATGTCTATGTCGAAGCCATTCTATGAAAGCTTGTTGCTCGAAACGATCATGACATGAACTCGGACCATCCGAGAAAATCCGTGCCGGATCAAACATCGACGGTTCATTAATAAGATCCCAATCTACATTCGAAGACGCTTTATGACGAGATACAATAGAACGAATGAACCGCTTCTGAGCTTCTACACTTTGTGGGTCCAGATAAGGATTTACCCCTCCCCACGTTTCCGGTGTGAAGGAGAAGAACGTGAAAGTCACCTGAAGATCATGTTTCTTCGCCGTCATGATAAAGGCATCAATCGCTCGCAGTACCTCTTCTGAAACATGACCATCGTCTTGCATCACATTACGATAAGCAGTCCAGATTCCTGTTCGGATCCAGTTAATCCCTGCCTTCCGCATTTGACCCATATCGCGATCCCATACCCCAACGTTCGGCAGAAATAGAAATTTCCGTGCCACATCACTCGTCATATAAGTCATCCCCACAACAGGTAGCGGACGCCCATCTTTTATGAAATAATCTCTTCCACTCGTTACCGGTTCACCTGCTGCCAGAAGTTCAGGAGCATGCCCCCAGAACCCTTGACGTAGAATGCGGACTTGCCCATCACTAGCTTCCGCTTCGCAGACCACTTGGAACAGACCACTCCTAATTTCCAAAGGAATAGGCACTCGGACGATGTTAAGCTCAGCATTAGCCTTCATCACCAGACTATGGGACCAGCGCAAGGATGAATCGGATTCATGCTCAACATGTATTGTTAACTTCCATTTGTCTTCATTTCGCAAAGAAGGCTGTACACGCTCAAGCTGCTGAACCTGAAGTGTCAGAGAAGCACGTTCTCCTGACTCATATGACGCGTAATTCGGCTTAACCCACATTTCCGTTACACCCTTACTACAGAAACGAACCCACTCAGATATTGCNNGCCTGCAAATAAACCAATCGTATTCTCCCAAAGAACTACTGGAGCAGCAGTTTCCCGACCCTCATGCGTAATTCCCTTCAAAAGCGGGTAAATCCGAGTGCTCATCGGACCTGCCGACCCCATTTGATGGGGTAAATCACTTGTCTTTGTCGTATGAGGCACAAGGTTCCATGTCTCTGCACTCGATATAAAAAGAGCTTCTTGCCCCTTAAGCAGAGGAATGACATCTGATGCAAGCAAGGACAGGTTGCGAGAACAATCAACACGCAGTACCTCATGAATATACAGCTCTTGATGATAAGAGGTCTGCTCTGCTTCCACATGCCATTGTTCATTCTTCCAGCGAACAGGTTGTTTGAAGGGAGCGCCTCCAATACTGATCAGCCCACCACCCCTTTGCAAATATCCAAGAATGTCTATCCATGCCGCTTTTGGGAAATAGGGTGCATGCAGATTAATGAAACATCCACCTTCGGTTCCCTTAAGTGTTGCTTCAAGCTGATTCGCATTCACAATCGTACCGAACTCACGCATGGATTTAATCGCATCGCTAGGAATCGAATTGGAAATTGGAAAATCAGAATCATAGAATATGATTATGGGTCTGCTCATAGAATTCCATCCTTCATCGATTTATACACGAGTTGAGAGAACAGACTATTAGACCAGGCAAACCATTTTCTAGTGAATATATTCGGGTCATCGACATGAAATCCTTCATGCATAAAGCCAGTATCTGCATCCGTTGCCTCTAGCATCGCAAGCATCTCCAGCTTCTCTTCCTTCGTGGATGCCGTCAAACCTTGCATAGACAATGCCATATGCCAGATATAATCTTTCGGAGTATGTGGACTGCCAATCCCTTTCGCTGCTGTTCCTTCAAAATAAAAAGGATTCTCATTGCTCAGCGCAAATCGACGTGTATTCTGATAAATCTCATCATCTGCCGTAACATAGCCGAGATAAGGAATCGACATGAGTCCCGGTGTTCCCGCATCATCCATCAAGCAGTAGTTGCCGTAGCCGTCGGTCTCATAGGCGTAGATTGGTCCAAATTTCGGATCACGATAAATACCATACAGCTTGATTCCATGATCAATGTCAGCTTCTAATGCTTTAAGCTCTTTTAGAAATTCAAGATCACGAAATACCCATTCTGCGAATTCCTGCATATGACGTAATGCAACAACCGCGAACNNATACTGGCATGCCAAGGCCGTTGTTGCGTAACGTATCTTCAGGAATCCCATTATTACGCGTAAAGCGGTAAGGAGATAATTCCGAATGGCGTTGCTCTGTTCTAAATAAATTGTATATTTTGACCATTGCTGCCTTAAATCCGGCGTCGAATATATCAGCCTTCCCCGTTTCTTTCCAATAAGCATAAGCCAGGCGCATGGAAAAACAGAGTGAATCGATCTCAAATTTACGTTCCCACACCCATGGGGACATTTCCGTAATATCGCTAGTGCTCCAATGCCAATCATTCGCCGTCTCATTAAACGCATTGGCATACGGATCAATATGGATATACTCCATATGACGCTTAATTAGACCTCTAATGATACGTTGAAGATCCGGATCATTTTTCGCAAATGGCACATAGTGCATAACCTGCTCCACAGAATCTCGCAACCAGGAAGCAGGGATATCACCAGTAATGATGAATGTTGTTCCATCATCCATGAGCTTAGTCGTTGTCTCAAGTGTATTCGGGAAGCAGTTCTTGAAGAGCTGCAATAGTTTAGGCCGATGAGCTAATTTCTCCTCTGCTTCGTTCAATACTTCTTGAATCGCTTGTGGAAGCGGAAGCTTCGGCATTGAGATGGTTGGCAGTCTGAATTGTTCCATATTTCCACTCCTCTTGATAAAAATGAGTATAGATAGAGAGACGGGCAGCATAGCTGCCCGTCTCCACTAATCCTATTTGAATTACCTTTAGATTAATCGTAGGCGTGTTACGTTCAAAGCTTATTTCTTTGTCTGGTTCCACTCATCAAGTTGCTTTTGAACTTCAGCAATGACTTTATCCAGTCCAGCTTCTTTAAATTTCTTGGTTGCTTTTGGCAGATACGTTTTAGGATCAACAGAACCTGTGTATAGAGCTGGCATAAATTCTTTAGTTACGTTGTTGATGGCCGCTACTTCTGTTTTTACAGGTGTAGGATCAAATGCAAAACCGAAGGTAGGGGCTTCTTTTGACGAATCATTAAACTTCTTGAAAGCATCCCATTTATCAGCAG
>DOJM01000137.1:11020-13050 GCA_003529225.1 Paenibacillus sp. | reverse complement strand
CCCTCTCCCTACACCCACCCTGTAAACTCCAAAATTAACGCTTTCGCAGACTGCGCTTCCCATTGTGACCCCTTTATGCCATTGTTTGAGCAGACTCGCACATAAGCTTAGAGAAGCATCGCTTGAAGCAGGAAATGGACTAAAAAACGACTTGTTCGGAGAGCGAGAGAATGGAATCATCCGTGCTTTTTTAGTTGCTTACAGGTCTCTACAATACGGGTGCTGTTTAGAAAGTCGTAAAGTGCTGGACCATATTGAATCATGGGATTTTCTTCGAAATGAATGGTGCTTAAGTGATACTGATCAGCCCCAAAAAAAGATAATAATAGGTTTTATATAGTCTTAACTGATACTTTAGATCGGAGAGATGACAAAATCACCTTTCGGTCTGTGCTCTGTTTCTTGATCCGCCTAGGGTTTATTCCGGGAATGGATTTCTAAGTTAATTCCTTTACGACTGAAATCGCAAGGGTATAACCTTTGGGNNTAATTCGATTCGAAGACGTTGGAAGCTACCTTTGAATGAGTATTGAAAGAGGTCCCCAGCCTCCATTAGGTAACTATAAGTCGTACGAGGAAACAACACCATCTTTATTAGGCTTCCCTTGTGCTCCTCATACTACCAATCCCCAAACCGCTATTTAATGTAGCTATTCATTTTTTACATCACAAATCCTCCACCATTCCACGCTTTTTCCCACCATCCCACAATTTTCAAAAGATTTGTTAATGGTTTGGGCTTTTCTACGTATTAACTTATGTAAGTTTCTTCACAACAAATTGCGCAATTTGTTTAGCTTTTCGATGAAGGTGAGGTGGAAGGAGGGTGAAGATGGAAGTTATCCAGGGTACTGCGGACCGTTACAAGAATATCGAAAGATCACGTGGTGCCATGATGTCAAAAGAGGAATTTACCCGGATGTACGATACGTACTACAAACGTGTTTACAAATATATTAGTTATCGTATTAATAACCACCACGTGTCGGAGGACATTTGTAGTCAGGTGTTTGAGACGGTGATGTGTAAGTATTACAGCTTTTCAGAAGAAAAATCGAATTTTGAGGTTTGGCTGTTTGCCATTGTAAGGAACGCTGTGACGGATTACTTCCGGGGGCAGAAGAAAAGAAGCTACACCTCACTAGATTCTTTGCTGGAGCTCATATTTCCCAAGCCGTCTCCGGAGGAATTGGCGATTCGTGAGGATAATAATCAAGCACTGTTCAAGGCGCTCTCCAAGCTGCGTGAGAAGGAACGTAATATCATTGCAATGAAATATGGGGCTGGACTAAAAAATTCCGAAGTCGCACAGATCATGGGCGTCAGTGAGTCCAATATTGGTGTCGTATTGCATAGAAGTCTGAAGAAACTGCATATTTCCTTAAAAGCAGGAGGATTCAACCATGAATAAGAAAAATGATCTCTCAAAATTCAGCAAAACCATAGAGCTGCTTGAGAATGTTGAACAGGATAACACTGCCGCCAAAGAAAGAATTTATAACCGTTTAGTATACAAGCTGGACCACGGAGCTCTTGAACTCAAATCAGAGAAAAAGGACGGGATAAGGATGAAAAAAAGCAGCTGGAGAAATGCAATAGTGATTGGTAGTGCAGTAATTTGTCTAGGTGGAGCATTCTCTGCAACCTCCTATGCACAGGATATGTTCCAATCGATCATGGCAAAGTTTGAAGTAGGAAATCTCGAAATCACGCAATACGATAAGGAAATTCCTTCGGCCGCACAGTCAATGACTCCATCTGAAGAGGCAAAAGGTGGGGAGAATGTTGCCATTGAATTGCCGGATGTAGCTAAGTTGAGCCTGGATGAAGCACGTGCGGAGCTTGGAATGAACTTCCCGGCACCAACCTGGATGGCAGACTATGAGTTTGTGAATGTTGTTCTTCAGGGGACCAGCATGGTTGAAGTGCAGTATAACTCCGGGGATAAAGCTGTCAATTTTCTAATCTCCAAGGGCGGCGACAACGGGATCAGCACTACAGAAGAAGTGAAAACAGAAGTAATTAACGGG
>DOJM01000137.1:10814-11006 GCA_003529225.1 Paenibacillus sp. | reverse complement strand
AGAAGGCTTCACCGTTGAACTGTATGCTCAAGAAGACTTTGACCAAGCTACACTTGGGAAGATCATTGACAGTTTCAGCATCGGTGCTCCTGTGAAGTCCTTAGGGGCTGAACAAGTGAAAGAGAACTTGCAGAAGAATGAAGGGGTAGTTGCAGCTCCAGCTTCGGTTCCGGTTGTAGATTCAAAATAATT
>DOJM01000137.1:9290-10778 GCA_003529225.1 Paenibacillus sp. | reverse complement strand
AGTAGATGCCCAAAGATACACATAAGTAAGACGCGAGGGGATTTCCCTGAGCGTCTTTTTTTGAGCGCACTCTACTTTAAATCTCAGGTTCTCATACAGCAAATGTTGCCTTGGATGCTCACAATATCAAATGATAAAGGTGTGGCTGGCAGGGAATATAGGGAATAGCAATTGGAATCATGTGTATGCTATGCTACCTTGGATGCAGTTGGTAAAATGGTAGTAGCCAATACTGAAATACCAGCAGGAGTTATCTTGGCTTTAATCGGTGCTCCATACTTTTTATATTTATTACTGAAAGGACTTCGGACATGAACAAGGTTATTGTAATTGGTGCAGGGATATTAGGGGCTTCAGCAGCTTATCAGATAAGTAAATTAGGTGCTGAGGTTATCATTATAGATCGTAAAGATGTTGGGCAAGCAACGGATGCAGCAGCAGGGATTATTTGTCCATGGTTATCTCAACGCAGAAACAAAGCATGGTATCGTCTGGCTAAGGCGGGAGCAAGCTTTTATCCAGCGCTTATTCAGGAATTGGAAGAGGCAGGAGAAGCCAAAACTGGATACGCAAAAGTAGGAGCGATATGTATTCATGAGGATTTGAAAAAGTTACTCGCGATGAAAGAAAGAGCGGAGCTGCGCAGAGAGGACGCCCCCGAAATAGGGGAACTTACGATGCTGACGGATCTTGAAGCGCAAGAGAAGTTTCCATTATTGTCGGAAGGTTATCATGCGCTGCATGTATCGGGTGCAGCAAGAGTGGACGGACGTGAATTACGTGATGCTTTGCTAAGAGCGGCACAGCGTAACGGTGCGCAGTTGATTGAGGGCGATGCTATTTTAGAGCATGATAATCATGAAATTAAAGGGGTTAGTGTAGGAGAACAGACACTCACAGCGGATGAAGTGATTGTGTGCGCAGGGGCTTGGTCTAACACTTTGCTTCATCCGCTTGGGATCATGCTCCAGGTGCGTTATCAAAAAGCTCAAATTATGCATTTGAAGCTTGCTCAACAAGCGAGTACAGCGCAATGGCCTGTGGTAATGCCGCCTACAGATCAATATATACTCGCATTTGCGGATCAAAATATCGTGGTAGGTGCTACTCACGAAAATGATGTCGTAGGTTATGATACCTCTGTAACCGCAGGTGGAATGCAAGAAATTTTAAATAAAGGTCTTCAAACGGCTTCCGGTCTTGCAGATTGCAGCCTAAATGAGATAAGAGTAGGGTTTCGTCCTTTTACTGCGGATTTTCTTCCTGTGTTAGGCAGGGTTCAAGGATGGAATAAACTAATTGTTGCTAATGGACTAGGGTCATCTGGATTAACGATGGGACCCTTTCTTGGTGAGCAGCTAGCCAAGCTAGCCATGAATCAACAGGTAGTTATTCAGCTTGAAGATTATGCATTAGAGCATGCGATAGATTGATTAGAAGCAACACATATAAAAAACCTTCTATATAAGTTGAACTAAAAACATTCTG
>DOJM01000137.1:9003-9209 GCA_003529225.1 Paenibacillus sp. | reverse complement strand
TTAATAGAAAAATCTTAAGTTCAATTAATATAGCGAAGGTTTTTTTTATCATTTATACTGATAAGACCAATTTATCTTCCTAGGAGTTGTCTAACGAATCATGATAAAGAAAGAAGTCGCGCATATACGCAAGCAATTTAAGCTGGATCACGATTTAATGAATATTTACGATATTCTCAACGTGTATATTATGAAGGAAAGCAATG
>DOJM01000137.1:8530-8952 GCA_003529225.1 Paenibacillus sp. | reverse complement strand
GGGCGGAAGCGGAGGAGCCAGCGCAGGTGATGCTTCACCAAGCTTTGGTGACAGGGGATCCAGATGAATGGCAGGACCTGATGCTGCTGTTGGTGGACAGAATGATGGCGGATACCCATTATGAACGCGATACGGTGATCACTTTCGTTCGCGGACAGTATTACCGCCCGACCAAAGATAGGAACGATGAAGCCGAGGAAAGTGAGAAAAATGAAATGTTCGCGCATCCGTTTATTCTATGCAGCGTGAATTCCACGGAGAAGCAACGGAAAGCTCTCTTATTTGATTATGTGGAAAGGGAATTCAAGTACAACGTCATTGTAGATCCGATTGTTAAGTTAAGTACACCGGAGCAGGGCTTCTTCTACCCGAGCGTGACGGACAATTATTCCGATGTGAACCGCATTCTGTATTGTACGGGA
>DOJM01000137.1:4257-8453 GCA_003529225.1 Paenibacillus sp. | reverse complement strand
CATCGAAACCAACCAAGACGAAGAAGAACCTCCTAAGCTCGACTATAGAGATGTAGAACGTGTGCTGAAGGTAAGCGGCGTTGAAGACGTGACGATGGAAAAAGTGGAACGTGCGTTTGAAACCATCGTCGACGACAAGCACTATGAGATGAAGGCAAGTAGCGTGATGCCGAAATTCACTACAAAATCGATAAAGATCGAAACAAAGGTAGCTACGATTTCGGTCAGTCCGCAGGATTTGAAATATGTGAAGCAAGTGAATTATCAAGGTAGACGCAGCATTTTGATTGAGGTTGACGAAGATGCTGTGATCGAAGGATTTACACTCACTACAGAAACGCTTTAGACTGCTTCGACAACGTTATGGGCTATCCCTAAAGTCTTTGATCAAGACTTGGGATAGCCCATTTTTTAAATTATAAGAGAGTGTAAGTTTCACATGGCTTTAAAGGGCGCAATTACTTCATCTACGGTAAAAGAAACAGAGCCCTCAGGCTGATAATTTTCTTTTTTATCGCCGATGGACAGGGCAAGCCCTAACTTTTTCCCGTTAAGCTTGTCACCGTTTGATCCATAAGCCCATCCGTAAGCGAGCACATCGTCAAACCATTTTTTCAGTAGAGGCGGATAACTGTACCAATATAACGGGAATTGAAAGATCACATGGTCATAGGCTTCCATTAGATTTTGCTCTATAGGAACACTTAGATCAAACTGATTTTACAGAATTGTTATCAAACTATTAAAAAAAAGTAGGGTAGTTCAAATCCCATGGTATAGCCAATGAAAGCGTTTCTATTGATTTTTCTACTACTATCCCCCAAAGAAATTGGTATAATTTGGTGCTTGAAGTTCCTTTGAATTGGATATTTTATTTAGTTATTGTCTTATTCCAATAGGATAATGTTACCTTACCGTCACTCTGTCCTATGTTTCTCGGATTATAATGAGTCTGTATTTGACACCAACCTTTATAAACCATCGGAGGAAACACAATGAAAATGAAGAAAACATTATCCGTTGCATTATGTGTAGCAGCAGTCGCATCTTTCTCATCTCAAGCAATGGCCAATCCTGTCACAACGCCAACCAGTTCAACCGTAGCATCATCCACTAAACAAGTTGGACAAAAATTTACACTAGCTGGTGTTAAAACGAACGCCAATACAGTATTGATAGCAACAAGCACGGTTGATCTTGATTTGGATGGCGTGAAGGACACTTTATATCTCATCGGTGACAAAAATGAATCTCCTGATTTCGACAACATTAATCTCATCGTTGTAAACGGCAAAACAAACAAAGTGTTAAACGCAGGGATTAAGGACTTTGGTGGTTTGAACGCGAAAATCAGCTATGTGAGTGATTTCAATAATGACCATGCACTTGATGTGATGATTACCGCTTACTCAGGTGGTAACAAAGGGTCTACCAATGCCAGAATCGTAACTTTCAAGAATGATACGCCTTCCATTATTCTGGGCGGGGACTTGAAGATCAAAGGTGAGCGGGCATTGTTCAAAACATTAGAAGCGGTTGACGTAGAGAATGATGGTGTAAGTGAGCTACTTGGAATCAGAGCCCTCTATGGCGATACTAATGCCGAAGTAAAAGGCTATGAAAAAGTATGGTTCGCTTACAAAAACGGTGAATTCCAAGTTAGCAAAACAGAAACTACTAAAGAAGACCCTTTCAAACAACCTGCACTTGGTGAACTGACTGTTGGACAACCTTTCGCATTGCAAGGTGTTAACACAACAGATAAGACTGTTCTTATCAGAAAACAAGTTAACGATGTTAATAAAGACGGTGTCCAAGATAAAATCTATCTGATCGGTGACAAAGCAGATGAGCTTGGTTATGTAAGCAACATCAACCTGGTTGTTGTCGATGGCAAAACAAACACATTGAAGGATGCAAAAATCAGCGGTTTCGATGGCTTTAAACCAGAAATTCAATGGATTGGAGATTTCAACGGGGACAAAGCAAATGATGTAATGTTTACAGCATTCTCCGGTGGTAATAATGGTACGACAGATGCTTACATATTGTCTTTCGCAGGTGATAAAGTACAACCACTATTGAGTGTAAAGCCTGTTGTAGAGGGTAAACCAGCATTTTTCAACACTTTAGAGCAAGTAGATCCTAATAAAGATGGTGTATATGATCTGGTAGGGACTAGAAAAGTTCGCGGTGACGCTGAAGCTATAGTTCTAGGTGAAGAAAAAACAACATTTACTTTCAAAGACGGTGCTTTCAAGATTGTGGGGACAGAAACCATTAAATCCGATAGCAAGCCAGCGACTACACCAACTACAACTACACCAACAACTACAACCAGTGATTTCACCGTTGGCAAACGCTTTGAGCTTAAGGGAATTACAACAACAGCAAAAACGATTTTGCTGGCGAAACAACAAGTGGATGTAACTGGTAATGGTGTTGCGGATAACGTCTTACTGATTGGTAACAAGGATGCCGCTAATGGTGATCTGGTAACAGATATCAACATCGTCGTTCTAGAAGGTAAAACTAAAAAAGTGATTAACAGTAATATCAAAGACTTCACGNNCCAACCAAAAATCAACTTCGTTGGAGATTTCAACGGAGATAAATCTAAAGATGTCATGATCACTGTATACTCTGGCGGTAACAGCGGCAGCACTAATGCTTATGTAGTATCCTTCAAAGACAGTGGTGTTAAAGTTCTTCTTAACGAGTACGTGAAAGTGAATGGCAAACGTTCGCTCTACAATACTATGAAGGCTTCTGATGTAGATAAAAACGGAGTCTATGAAATTGTTGCAACAAAAACGATTCGTGGTGAAGCTACTTCCGTAATTAAAGGCGTAGAAACCTCTGTTCTTGCTTACAAAAACGGAGCATTCCAAGTTAAATCGACAACTGTAAAGAAATCTAAATAATCTTATAGCAAAAACCTAATTGTGAGGGAGTCTCCCAGTAGCCATGAAAAAGTGGCTACCGGAGGACTCCCTTTTGGTTTTTTTTTGAGTAAGATTGACTTGTGCTCTTGGTGAGAACACCTAAAACTAAACTCTCCCTTGCTCANNTGAATCTATTTATTATTCAGAAAATGTTAAAGAAACAGACAGGCCTGTTTTGGGATATGTTGTAGGTGTGAACTTTTCATTGAGGGAGTTTAATAAATACAGCCGACTGTAGTGATCGACTGCTTTGTAATCAAATTAAGATATTTGTTAAGAAGACGAAAAAGCTACATATTTCTGTCTTGATGATTAATACAAGTAAATCACGTTTATAAAGGGCAAAAGACAGGCGGAAGATTATAAATTCACTAACAATTTAGGGTAAACGGTAAACCTCATTGAAAACGCCCATCCGATAACCGGATGAGCGTTTTTTACATACTACTTCTCCTGCTCCTTTATCACCTGCTCAATCCCCATCAGAATCAGCTTCAATCCGAACTCAAACGCTCCGTCGGTCCCCATCAGCTCGAACAGCCCGTTCGTGAACATCCTCCGGAACAGTCCCGCTTCCGTCTCGCTCATGGAGTCCAGAAGGCGAATCATCTCCTCACCCGGAAGTGCTTCCTGGTCCTTAAGGATAGCGGAGACATTGCGCTCATGCTGATAATCGTCCAGAACGAAGTAGAAGACATAGTTCACAAGCGTAGTAACCACTTGCATTTTCTGCTCTTGCTCAAGCGGCGTCGATTCCACACAGAGCAGCATACGGTTGGTGAACCGGATGATGTCCGGTTCGTGTGGCAGCGTCATCATCATGAGCTGTGTGGAGCAGGGATACCGGCTGAGCACACTCCGTACCGTTACCGCAAGCCCCGTCAGCTGCTTCTTCCAATCCCCCTCGGAGTGGAACTCCTCCAGAATTATTTTCGATATCTGGTTGGCCAGACGCTGATAGAGATTCTGCTTGCTCTTGAAGTACCAGTACAAAGAGGGAGCTTGAATCCCCAGCCGGTCGGCCAATCGCCTCATGCTGAATTTCTCGATACCCTCCTCTCCAAGAAGCTCCCACGAGGCTTCCAAAATCTTAACCTCCGAAATCTGAGGCTGCTGCTTTTTCATCGGTATCCGCCCTTTTATCTAACAGTGTAAGTTTATGCTTTACAGGTTCATAGGTTCATGATATCATCTAACACTGTAAGGCACAACCTAACACTGTTAGACTATCATAACGGAGGGATTCCCCCT
>DOJM01000137.1:2490-4248 GCA_003529225.1 Paenibacillus sp. | reverse complement strand
CATGATCGGCATGATCTTTTCGGAACTGGATGAGGCGGTGATTCGACGGCAATGCCCACCATTACCTGGAAGTTGCACGACATGACCCTGTACGGCTGGGTAGCCAGTACCTACATGCTGACTGTTCGCCGCCTGAATGTATGGCGAAGTTTCGTTCATGCGAAATCCCCCCGTGAGGGGGAGAGGGATCGAATATATAGTTAGAATTCTAGGTAATTTGAAGACCAAAATAAATGAAGAAAGTGGTGACCCACATGGATGCAGAAAACCTCCATTACTTTGAAAAAGCACCGGTCGCAAAAGCCGTAGCTCAGTTCGCTGTACCGATGATGCTAGGCACGTCAATGGGTGTCATATATTCCATCTTGAATGCCTATTTCCTTGGTACACTCCACAATACTGCCATGTTAACCGCACTCGCATTAACCTTGCCGTTATTCGCAGTGATTATGGCGCTAGGCAACTTGATTGGCATCGGTAGCGGTACATTCATCTCCCGTTTGCTAGGAGAGAAAAAATATGATGATCTAAAGCATGTGTCTTCATTTGCCTTTTACAGCAGTTTAGTTCTCGGTCTTATCGTGATGGCCGTTGGCCTCCCGCTAATCGATCCAATCGTTCATGGCCTGGGGGCAACGCCTGAATCCTTCGGATTCACGAAGGACTATGTCACGGTTATGCTTATTGGTTCACCATTCGTCGTATTATTCTTCACGCTGGAGAATATCGTGCGCTCGGAGGGTGCAGCAATCACATCGATGATCGGTATGATTCTCAGTGTTGTCGTGAATATTATTCTCGATGCGCTAGTNNGGCTACCAAAGACATTCTGAGCAATGTATTCAAAATCGGAGTTCCCGTATTTGTTATGTGTATCTTCTTGGGTGCAATGTCGCTCATCTTTAACCATTTTCTTGTCGAATATGGGGATCAGGCCATAGCGGGGTACGGAATTTCATCACGTTTATTGCAATTTCCTGAGTTTATTCTGATGGGCTTATGCGAGGGAGTCGTTCCGTTGATTGCCTTTTCTTTTACAGCGAATAAATTACGCATGAAGCATACCATTGGATTCACGATCAAAGCGATTGTGGTGTTAGCAGTCGTGTTCGGCGTTATCGTCTATCTGATTTCCGACCACTTAATTGGTTTATTTACGAATGACCCGCAATTAATTGAAATGGGTAGCTACATTCTACATGTGACGTTCTTATCCTTGTTCATTACAGGTATGACCTCGTTGTTTACGGGGATCTTTCAAGCAACAGCGCAAGGAACCGCCGCGCTTATTATGTCTGTTATTCAAGGAATTACTCTGATTCCTGTGTTGTATATCGCCAATCGAATGAACGGCTTCCACGGGGTGGTCTGGTCGATCGTCATTTCGGATGCCGTCGCGTTCCTTGTTGGTGCCATCATGCTGTATGTTCTGCGGAACAAATTGCAGCCGGATTTGGATAATTTAGTGCAATAGAAAACATATAACATGCAAGAAGGCAGGATAAGGGCACTCCCCGATCCTGCCTTTTTTAGGTACATGGACGGGGAATAAGCTATTATCATTTAAAAAAGGAAAANNCTTGCTTATTCAGCGCCCCTATCGCCACACTCATCGGAAAGTTCTCGCCTCCGAAGGTCATCGTTCCCGAGCAAACTCTGACACGAGCATACCCGTGCCTCCCAGTCTCTTATATTTCATTATTCAACATTCCCAAAGGATTATTTCTATCTGGGAGTCTTGGTGGTCTCACCCCACTG
>DOJM01000137.1:0-2455 GCA_003529225.1 Paenibacillus sp. | reverse complement strand
CCGCACTCCTCACGCAGTATGTAATTAAAGCCGAACATTCCGCTCTATTTGTGGTACGGTTCACCGCGCTGTCTGAATCGGCAAGTTATAGGGCCATCCTTTGTGGGGATGACCCTTTATTAATCTAGATTTGTTCAGTTGTCATCTTCGTTAACGCCTACATTTCGTTCGCATAATAGCGTTATTTTTTCTTCACCGGTATCCAGATTTCTCCTGAAACATTCCCATGCCGTGCCATTCCATAATACATTTCGAAACTAGGGCCCTCAACCTGTTCGTATTCAGATGTCGGAAACCACTCAGAATAGATTCGTTGCCATAGTTTTTGCATATCACATTGCGGCTCCGGGAAAATCGCCCACGTTAATGTTGGGACAGAAAGTTTTGTGAATCTCTCCGGAATTTCAAGACCCTTAGGTAAATGATAACAGACCATGTATTTGAAAGATTCTTTAGTGTGATCGTAAAGGGCGGCGTGTAACATGGTGTCACCAAAACGTCCCAGTAAGTCGTTCATAAGATCAACGCTGCCATCATCATCACATTTTATACGGAATTGAGGAACTTCAGAGAACGCTGTTTTCTGGTCTGCATTTATAAATCCATATACTCCAAACATCTCAAAAGAACCTCTTTGCTCAATACGGTAATTCATTTCGACATCCCCTTTTATTGAAATATGAAAGGACATTCGAGGATAGGCTTTTAGAGAAACGCCTGTATCGCGCGCAGATGTCGGCATAATACCAGGAAGATTCTTAAAGGCCCGTGCAAACGCCTCCGGTGAATCATATCTATATTTCATAGCTACATCAATAACCTTTGAGTCTGTTGTCTGCAGTTCGAATGCCGCCAATGTCAACCGTCGACGTCGAATGTACTCCGATAACGATACGCCGGTAATAAATGGAAACATTCTTTGGAAATGATAGGTAGAGCAACAGGCTCTCTGTGCTATTGCATCAAATGAAATAGTGTCCGCTAGATTTGTTTCGATATATTCCATGGCACTATTCATCCTGTCCAACCAATCCATCGTATTCCCTCCCTTCAAGGTAATTTTATCGGAAATAAAAAATGAATACCTTGCAATTTCTGCACGAAAAAGTCAGCAAAAAACTTGCCCCTACTTATGATACGGTTCACCCCGATTTATCTTCACCGCGGGATACATCCGGAGTCCCCACCTGCAGCTTCATATAAATCGCTGAAATATAGTTTTGAACGGTTCCTTCCGACAGATGCAGCTTCCGGGCAATCTGCTTGTTGCGCAGCCCTCTGATACTCTCAATAATATTCCTTGTTTCATCTAGAGTTATATAAACTGTTTCTTAAATTAATCACGTATTTAGTGCTCCGAATAATTAAAGAAAGCGACGCAAGCTAGTTACCTGCGGCTTTGAATTATTTGTGAAGTGAAGTAAACAGGGATTCCCTTTCCCTATACCCACCCCGTAAACTCCAATATAGATGCTTTTGCAGATTGGGCTTCGGAATGTGCGCCTTTACGCCATTGTTTGGGGGATTCACCCATAAGCTTGGAGAAACATCGGTTGAAGCTGGAAATGGACTGAAAACCGACTTGTTCAGAGATGGAGAGGATGGAAGCATCCGTGCTTTTTAACTGCTTGCAGGCCTCTTCAAAGCGGGTGCTGTTTAGGAAATCGAGAGGTGCGGTCCCCATGATCTCATGGAATTTTCTGCGAAAATGAGTGGTGCTTAGATGGCACAGATCAGCTAGGTCATTGATGGTAATCGGCATCATGTAGTTTTTAGTGATGTACTCCAGAACCGGAGAGATGACAAAATCGCCTTTCAGGTTATGCTCTGTTTCTTGCTCTACTAAGGGTTCGTTCCGGGAATGAATTCTAAGCAGTTCTATATAAAGGGATAACAATAAGCCGTAGGCGCTTTCCTGATAGTAAGGATTTTTGTGCTTCAATTCCTCTACAACCGATGTCGCAAGGGTATAAACCTTGGGATGTTCCTCCTTGTTCAAAATACAATTCATTTCCTTGATCGCCCACAAANNAATGCTGAAAGAGCTCCTCTGGCGAGAAAAAGATATAAGACCAAAGACTGGCCTCATTTGGCGAACTATACGTGGTATGAGGAAGATACCTAGGGATGAAGGTCACATCTCCGGCTTTAAAGGGTACGGATTCACCTTTGATCTCCATGATGCCGCTATCCGAATGACAAATGCCAATCTCTAAATGGTTATGAAAATGGAGATGCTCACTTTTGATATCGGAAATCTTCCAACGTTCACCGCTTAACAGTAAAATAGGGAAGTTTATCGGCAAGCTGTAGTGGCGGTATTCAATGACGGGTTTCTTTTTTCTGGTATATTGGGTGCTCTGCTCCCATTCCGTTGATTTGTGAAGATTATAGGTTAAAGTGATTTCAAGTTCAACTATATAAAGAGAACTTGATATTATACAATTTGAGGAAA
>DOJM01000139.1:524-6870 GCA_003529225.1 Paenibacillus sp. | reverse complement strand
CCCATTCCTATTAGCCATCCAGTTTGGGCATTACCTAACATAGATCCCACTCCTCCACCAAGAAACATACAGCCAACGAATACTAATCCTCCAATTCCCCAATTTGGCCGTTCCATAATTCAATCACATCCTTTCAATAAAACATATGCGATTAGCTCCCTCAACTTTCTTCTATAGGATAGTTCATTATTTTGCTTAAGTTTAGCGCTTCAAGGAATTCATAAGATGTGAAGCTTGAGCCATTTATATAGATTGTAGAAGTATGAAGATTTTCCACATTTTAAAATAGTAAAGTATAAACATGAAAAAACTCCAAACAAATTTTGTTNNTAATCTTCATTATCAATTTCTATTGTACCTGTCCTTGCACTAACTTTTAAAATATTTAACAGATTATCAGGTGTCTTGATTTCCACTTCATATTCAAATTTTGATTGTGCTAAGTTGTCATCTTCTAATTCGAATTCTTTTTTCACATTAATAATTTCTCCATTTGTATGAGCTAAAGAAATTTCACGAACTTGTTTCTCTGTGTAGTTTTCATTCTTTTTTGCATAATTGTAACCCATACCATAATATCCACCAACAATAGCAATACCACTTACTAAAATAGCAATTACACTTATCATTATTTTCTTTTTATGTTTTAACATTTCCATCCACTCCTTAATGATTAATCCTCTATTCCAAATCTTGCTTCAAGTGCATTTTCTGCTTGTTCTAATTGATCTTCCAGTATATCGTGTTCTCTTTCTTGCGTTTGATATTGTTCAACAGTTATCGTTCCAGCGTGATAATCTGCTTCTAGCTGATTATCAGATAGATCTATCTTGTCATCCAGTTGGTCAATTTCTTTTTTTACTGCTAAGTACGTATTTAGGTTTTCTTCTTTTGCTCCAACTGGTTTCGTGTTATTTGCCTTTTCTACAATAGATGTGACTTCGTTTTTGAAATCTTGTGTTTGCTTCGTATCATTCGTAGCAGGCCCTATTTTGCTTGGTTCTTGTTGTAATTGAGCAACTTCTTTTTGTAATTTATCATTTTCCACTTTCAGTTGTTGTACTTCTGTATTGTTATCAGCTTGAGTAGAACAAGCTGTTAACAATACACAAGACATTGCTCCAATCAGCATCCATTTTCCCATTCTGTTTTCCTCCCTTTACATGTGCACCTTATCCTTGCCTTTATATTACTTAACAAACATTAAAGGAAGATTAATGTACAAAAAAATAAAGTGAAGGCTTTTACAAGTAGCCCGACTCCCCCCTCGCATTCGCCGAATTTTGAGTGAGGAGTCTTACTACCCGTTAATACGGGATAAAATGATATAATTAACTAGTTTCTAATCTTTCTTTAATGTTTCGGAATTATAGTGATACATATTAATAAGAAGAAAAGGAGAATGTTAATGCGAGTTCTTATCGTCGAAGATGAACAAGACTTACAAAATATATTGGTAAAACGATTAAATGCAGAACATTATAGTGTCGATGCATGTGGGAATGGTGAAGATGCCCTGGATTATATAAACATGGCTACCTACGATTTGATTGTACTTGACATTATGATTCCAGGAATAGATGGTTTACAAGTATTACAAAGATTACGCGCGGACAATAATACAACTCCTGTCTTGCTTCTTACAGCTAAAGATACAATTGATGATCGTGTAACAGGGCTCGACTTAGGTGCGGATGATTATTTAGTAAAGCCGTTTGATCCCATTGAATTGGTACTGCGTGTGAAATCTTTATTAAAGAGATATCATGTAACCCCTTCGAATGTTATTCAATTAGGGGGAGTAACGATTGATCTAGGGAATTTAACAGTCGCTAATGCCGATCAAATGGTTGAATTGAAAAAGAAGGAATGTGAATTGCTATTTGCTTTGGCGGGTTCGCCAAGGCAAATATTCACCCGCACTCAGCTAATAGAGAATATATGGGGAATGGATTATGAAGGCGATGAGCGGACGGTTGATGTGCATATCAAACGCTTGAGAGAACGTCTTGAACCCATCCCTCAGTTCATCATTTCTACAGTAAGAGGACTTGGTTATCGTCTGGAGCTAGCCTAGATGGTGAGAAAAAGCCTGCGTCTTCGAATCGTCGTTACGTTCATTGGTATTGTTTTAGTCAGTTTAATTATTTCCTTTTTCCTTTTTATGCAGCTTTCAGAAAAAAATAATACCCCAAACCATATGTTTATTAATATTGCTAAAGATATAGCAAAGGTGACAAATCTAATAGATGATCCGGAAAAAGTAAACGCATTTGCAGATCTGCTTAATCGATTTGGTATAGATATAGCGGTTGTTAATGAGCCAAGTGAATCTGTTTTTTCTTTAGACAAGGAGAAAGTTGCTATCTTATTCAATTCCAACACAACCGATGCGGTCTTTCTATCGGGTAGGGGTGGACTTGCTATCGTAGGGATCCCTAAGATAGATGATGGAAAAGGTGCTTTCATTATTAAGATTGATTTTTCATCGACTGTAAGAGGCTTGAGAATTACGCTTCTGTTTACACTACTAGCTGTACTAGTCATCGGAAGCTTGCTTATCTTGTTCATGTCCAGGTATATTGTGAAGCCTATTAAGAAGCTAACTGTTGCAGCAAAGGAAATGGCGTCAGGCAATTTATCTGTCCGATTGACTTATCGTAATAAAGATGAATTTGGTGAACTGATGGAGAGCTTTAATCGTATGGCAAGTGAGCTGCAGAAAATGGACTCAGTTCGTGATGATTTTGTCAGCAATGTTTCTCATGAAATGCAGTCACCACTTACATCGATTAGAGGATTTACAAGAGCGCTGCAAGACGGTGTCATTCCATTAGAAGAGCAAAAAGAGCATCTGGATATTATCTATGAGGAAACCTTACGCCTATCTAGGCTTAGTGATAATCTGCTCCGATTAGCCTCACTCGATTCGGAACACCATCCGGTTAATCCCACCACATTCCAATTAGACGAACAATTAAGAAGAACGATCGTATTAGCGGAACCACAGTGGGCACGGAAAGATATTATGATTGAATTGGATTTATTGCCTTGCGAGATCACGGTGGATAAAGATTTATTTGATCAGGTCTGGCAGAACTTAATAAATAATGCTATAAAATATACGGAGCAAGAAGGTACCATTCATGTTGAAATTGAGATGAACGCGCAATTTGTGAAGGTATATATCAAAGATTCTGGTAAAGGCATTCCTGAGGAAGCACTTCCGCTTATCTTTGATCGATTTTATATGGTGGAGAAAGCGCGTAGCAGCGCTCTTAAAGGGAATGGACTTGGACTTTCCATTGTAATGAAGATTCTGAAAATACATGATTGTAATATTGATGTGGAGAGTAAAGTTGGAGAAGGAACCCAGTTTATTGTAACGATTCCTAGAACCTAAACCACATGAATAGTTAATGGGCTAAAGCTAAAGGTAAACTTTTAGGGGGATGATGATGCAAGATCTAAATCCTATCTATTTACGCGAATTGAAGCATACGGACTGGAAAGATGTTCATGCGTATTGTTCACAGGATCGTGTGTGCCGTTTTCAAGCTTGGGTCCAAATACTGCTGATCAAACCCGTTCATTTGTGAGCCAGGCACTAGATGACTCTCAGAAAGTTCCCAGAACTCGGTTCGCGCAAGCCATAGTTGCAGTAGGAACTGAAAATTTGATCGGCATGGTTGAACTAAATATTAGAAGCCATACGGACAGAAGTGGTGAAATCGGCTATATTGTCCATCCTGATGTCTGGGGACAGGGAGTCGCTACAACAGCAGCCGGACTAATGTTGAAGTTTGGTTTTGAAGATCTGCATCTACATCGAATATACGCGACCTGTGACCCTCGAAATAGTGGATCATCCAAGGTGCTCACCAAGATTGGCATGACCTATGAAGGCAGATTAAGAGATGCTTTACTCATAAAAGATGGCTGGCGAGATTCTTTAGTGTTTAGTGTATTGGAGCAAGAATGGGTTAAGGAAGTGCGCTAAAATAAAGTCTTGCTTCTAAATGTCTAGTTCATTACAATATAAGTATTCGCTTATATAAGTGTTGGGAGGAGAGGGGTAGGGATGCAGTCACTGACGGATANNAGATGATTTGAAGCTCTTAGGAGATAAGACACGACTGGCCATGCTTTCACTTTTGAAAGAACGGGAATGGTGCGTGTGTGAATTCCTTGATATTTTTGATATATCCCAGCCGGCGATTAGTCAGCATTTACGGAAATTGAAGAATCGAGGGATCGTGAAAGAAAGCAAACGAGGGCAGTGGGTGCATTATTCATTAAATGTCGAGGATAAACCGCATCTTAGGGCTGTTCTTCAACAAATGCCCAGCTCAGCCGAGATATTGGCTAGTTTGAATAAAGAAGTTAAAGCATCGTGCTGCGACTAAAATATAGTTGTAGTTTTTTAGACTGTATATAACTATATAGTTATATGGTGATATAGGATTTATTCGTAGATTATAGGAGTGTTGAGAAAGTGGTCATTCTAGCCATACTTATTTTTATAGTAACTTTAATTTTTGTAATCTGGCAGCCTCGAAATTTATCGATTGGATGGTCAGCCTGCGGCGGAGCGATCATTGCTTTACTAGCTGGGGTAGTTAGCTTTAATGATGTGCTGGATGTAACACAGATGGTGTGGAATGCGACGTTGGCGTTTGTTGCAATCATCTTAATATCCTTAATTTTAGACAGTATTGGATGTTTTGAATGGGCTGCTTTACATATGGCGCGAGCAGCACGGGGGAACGGAACACGAATGTTTGTCTATGTCATCGTTCTTGGTGCATTGGTTTCTGCCTTTTTTGCAAATGATGGAGCTGCGCTAATTCTTACCCCTATTGTACTTGCGATGGTAAGGGCGCTGAATTTTGATGAGAAAAAAGTATTTCCATTCATTATTGCTAGCGGCTTTATTGCGGATACCACCTCATTGCCGCTTGTGGTTAGCAATCTTGTGAACATCGTATCGGCTGACTTTTTTGGAATTACCTTTATGGAGTATGCGGGGAAAATGATTGTACCTACGCTATTCTCATTGATAGCGAGTATCGTGGTGCTTTATTTCTTTTTTCGCAAAAGTATTCCGAAGCGATTTAATGATTCCGAGCTAAAAGATCCGCAAGAGGCTATCAAAGATAAGAAGATGTTCCGTCTATCATGGATTGTACTGGTTATTCTTTTAATAGGGTATTTCGTTAGTGGATTCTTGAAGATTCCGGTATCAGTGGTTGTGGGAATCATTGCAATTTTGTTCATGCTCCTCGCGAGTAGAAGCCCTTCCGTTAAGGTGAAAGAAGTGCTTACAGGAGCACCTTGGGCGATTGTGTTCTTCTCCATTGGAATGTATGTCGTGGTATATGGACTTCGGAATGCGGGTCTAACTGATCTACTCGCTAAGGCGATAGGAATGATTGCTGATCAGGGTCTATTCGCTGCAACTATGGGTATGGGGTTCATTGCTGCATTGATCTCATCATTGATGAATAATCTGCCTACTGTAATGATTGACGCACTCGCAATTGATGCAACGCATACAACCGGAGTTATTAAAGAAGCATTAATATATGCGAATGTTATAGGTTCAGACTTAGGGCCTAAAATCACCCCGATTGGCTCACTAGCAACGCTGCTGTGGCTCCATGTGCTTTCGGCCAAAGGTGTGAAGATATCCTGGGGAACGTATTTTAAGACGGGTATTATATTAACTATTCCAACGTTGTTTATTACACTTTTTGGTCTTTATCTGTGGTTGTTGATTACTTAATTTGAAAAGGGGAAGATCAGGATGAACAAGAAAACGATTTATTTTTTATGTACAGGAAACTCTTGCCGGAGTCAGATGGCTGAGGGCTGGGCGAAGCAATATTTAGGGGGAGAATGGAACGTGTACAGCGCTGGAATTGAAGCCCATGGTCTAAATCCAAAAGCTGTACAAGCCATGAGCGAAGTAGGCATAGATATCACCGGACAGACCTCGGATATGATTGATTCTAATCTGCTGAATAATGCTGATCTAGTCGTTACGTTATGTGGGGATGCTGCGGATAAATGTCCAATGACGCCTCCGAAGGTCAAACGGGAACACTGGGGCTTCGATGATCCGGCAAAAGCGCAAGGGACCGATGAAGAGAAGTGGGCAGTGTTCCAGCGTGTGCGTGACCAGATTGAGGAAAGAATCAAACGATTTGCGGAGATCGGCGAATAGTTACCAGGTGAAGCATCCTATTCTTTTAAAATTATAAGAAAGTATAAGTTTCACACTATACCTTATCCTTATATTTCTCGCAAAAACGCTTACCGTCCTTTAGGGACGCCGAAGGCGTTT
>DOJM01000139.1:0-448 GCA_003529225.1 Paenibacillus sp. | reverse complement strand
ATAATGTCCAAACGCAAAAGGAACATATCCTACATCGCCTGCTCTGTAATTGAAGGTACGTGCTACACCATTTCCGGCGAATACGGTCATGCGTCCTTTTCCGGTAAGATAATACTGCCATTCATCATTATTTGGATGCCAGTGCAGCTCTCGCATCCCTCCGGGTTCAATTTCTACTAATGCGGCAGCGACGGTTTTGGAGATCGGAAAGTTACTGGAATCGACAATTCTGACGCTCCCGCCGGGAGTCTTCAGCGGAGGTTGAGCCAATAAGGAATGTTTAAAGGTTTGTGGGATCTCTCCGTATGGAGATTCTACCTTTTGACTTTGCAATGAACCCGGAACCTGATCCTGATAAATATAGACCTGTTCGGTGGGAATGGAGTCAAATGCAGCGGCAGGCACCCCAAAGTTAGCCGAAAGAACTTCTTTCGGAGTATGAGCAAAC
>DOJM01000352.1:3237-3442 GCA_003529225.1 Paenibacillus sp. | reverse complement strand
AAGGCGATGTGCCCGACGAAGTATGGGGAGTATTTCAGGAGGCATTGGCGGTAGCGAAGGAAACGTTAGCTGAAGTGAATGTATTACAGGCTGAAATCGATCTGGCAAAAATCGAACTACAAAGTGCAATCGATCGTTTGGGCACGACATTGCCAACCACCTATACCGTAACATTCAACAGCAATGGTGGCAGCGATGTTTCTAC
>DOJM01000352.1:2556-3067 GCA_003529225.1 Paenibacillus sp. | reverse complement strand
CACAGCCAACACAGCCAACACCATCAACACCAGAAATATCGAAAGGCGGAATTGTTGTTGAAAATCTAAAACCGAACAAAGCCGGAAATGCAATTCTAGAGATCGGTGAGCGGGATATGGATGCGGCTATAAAAGCTGCTGAGGTCAAAAAAGATGGAAGTAAGCGAATAACTGTAAGTCTTAATAGCAAGGAAGATATACAACAATATACGATAACCATACCTTTAGATTCGGCAGCAAAGGAAAAGGCTGATATTGTGCTGGAAACAGCAATTGGGAGCGTTACATTACTGAATCATGTCATAAAAGAGCTGGCAACTGATAGAAACAGCAAGATTGATTTGATCATAAGTATTGCTGATAAAAATCTTTTGAATAAGGAGATACAGCAACTTGTCGGAGACAGACCGATTGTAGATGTGAAACTTTTGCAAAATCATAAAAAAACAAATGCAACCGCAAAAGTGTCTATAAATTATGATCCAAATGAACAGGAATGGGCTGATTCTGT
>DOJM01000352.1:399-2507 GCA_003529225.1 Paenibacillus sp. | reverse complement strand
AATGGAACCTATGCGATAGGTTTTGTTAAGAAGATATTTGACGATACATTAAACGTTAAATGGGCTGAAAAACAGATATCGGTACTTGCATCCAAAGGCATAATAAATGGAACAAGTGAAACTAGCTATTCACCTGAAAAAAGTATAACAAGAGGGGATTTCTTGAAGCTGTTAGTAGATATCTTGGAGCTTAGCGCTGATGCCAACAATAACTTTCATGATGTGGCAGAGGATGCCCACTATTTTAGGCAGATTGCAATAGCCAAGGCATTGGGCCTGGCAACCGGTGCAGGAAACAATCATTTTTATCCGGAATCCGAGATTAGCAGACAGGATATGATCGTACTGATAGATAGAGCGTTGAAGATTGCAGGGAAAGCGCCTAGCCAAGGGGATAAGTCTGACTTGGATTCATTTGCCGATGTGGAGAAAATTTCTGGTTATGCATTAGAGAGCATAGCGTCATTGGTAAGAGAAGGAATTATATCGGGCACCGGCAGTGGAATTGATCCGAAAGGAACGACAACCAGAGCGCAGGCAGCTGTAGTGCTTTATAACTTGTATAAAAGATGACCGCCAACGTCCGGAATACATTTACGGGGAGTGAATGCAGTGAAAATAAAAATGATTAGCACGATACTATCTGGGGTTATTTTGATGGCAGCGATTTTCCCGAGTTTTTCTTCTGTACATGCGATGAATCCAGATAACGGCATCCAGGAGTACTTGGACTTATTATATCTTTCTGAAGAGCTAATCCTAAATGGAAATGATGCAACGAATGTAGTATCTAGTAGATTGGACCTACCCAAAACGATTGGAACAACGACGACTGTCGAATGCACATCAAGCTTGCCTGATGTGATTAATGCAGATGGCTTTGCTATAGGGTCTAATGCATTTACATTTGAACCTGTACAGGCACAAAAAGTACGACTGTTTGTTGCAATGGCTGAAGGAGATATTCCAAGCATTTGCGAATTCGAGGTTTATAATACGAAAGAAGCTCAACCGGTTAAATATACGATTAGCTTTAACTCAAACGGTGGCAGTGCAGTTGATTCGATTACAGCGATACCTAAGAATACGAGCATTAATCTGCCGTCGACAACCAGAGATGGATATGTTTTTTTAGGCTGGTACACGGACAACAATACTTTTGCTCATGAATTTACTAACCGAACACGAATAAACGCAAATACAGCTCTTTACGCTAAATGGATTGATACAGCTTCAGTGAGGCATACTGTAACCTTTGAAGTCAATGAAGGTAGTGCGGTCAACCCGATTACGGGAATTTTGCATGGTGAAACAATGCCTATGCTTCCAACATCAACATTATTGGGCGGCTTTGTATTTGAAGGTTGGTTTTTGGACGACAATACATTTGAACATGAATTTACAACCGAAACAGCTGTTACCGCAAATTCTACCGTATACGCTAAATTTGCTTTGCGAAGTACTCCTGAGGTGAATAAAGCTTTGCTTGATGCCAATATTGAATTTGCCCAAAAACTGAATGTTGATCAATATCTAGAAACAGGAAAAGCAGAGTTCTTAGATGCTCTTGCAAACGCTGAAGAAGTATCCGAAAACCCGAGCGCACTTCAAGAGGAAATTGATCTAGCAAATCATAATCTTAAATACGCGCTTTTTAGAATGAGAATGATACCAAATAAGGACAAAATAAAAGAGTTAATTAGCAATTAAAGTAATCAGTAGCCGGCGATATGGTGGTTAGTAGCGGAAACTAAAATGAAATGCAAGCAAACGGGCGGGACATGATCCATTCATGTCCGCCCGTTTCCGCTGATGCGTTTTTTCTTTTTACTTCTGCGTATCAGTTAGTTCTCTTGCAGATAAGTCCGAATAACGTACTGTAACCAGCAATATCATTCGTACAAAAATGACCCTAAAGATACGAACCAAATGGCGCAAGTATTTGCAGCTTACCCTCATGACCCTACCCGTTTATTGTATTTTTGCTCATTAACAATGGATACTCGTGGCGACGACCACGTACCACTTATTCAGCAAGTTATGAATCGTGGTCTGCATGTCGGCGGCATGATGTAATACAGCAAAAAACCCTTGCTGTAACAAGGGTT
>DOJM01000352.1:0-313 GCA_003529225.1 Paenibacillus sp. | reverse complement strand
TCAATATAGTCTAAATGAGTATTATGAGTAGATATGTTCTTATAAAAATAGAGATAAACAGGATGGAGAGCACCATGACAACATCACGACAGAACGCATTGATTTTCTCGTTTAATTTTATGGCTTTTATTCTGGGTACGACGGAGTATATTATTGTTGGTTTACTCTCGGAGATATCCTCGAGCCTCGGAGTTACGCTAGCGACAGCTGGGGGCTTGGTATCTGGTTTCGCGATCGCTTATGCCATTGGCACACCCATTATGATGTCTTTGTGCAGCCGTATTCCGAAACGGATTACGATTCTTGTGTCGCT
>DOJM01000353.1 GCA_003529225.1 Paenibacillus sp. | reverse complement strand
TTTTTGCGTTGAGTACATTTGCTTTTTGATCTAAGGTGTCGAGATGTTCTTGCCATGCCGCTACTGGATCTTCACGATCAAGACGCACGGTGTGGAAAATAGCTTCCCAAAGTTTACTTAAACGTTCTTCAGCTGGAACATCCGGGAATATTTTATCCGCCCATGCCTGACAAGGTACGGCAACAATACTCCAGCTAACTTTGTCGGACATTTGCATTTCACGATATTTGGTGAGTGCGGCTCCCCGTACTTTTTGATAATTGGAAATGCGTACAGGATCAATACCTTTAAGTGCATCAGGATCTTCCGCGATCACGTTAAGAATAGCCGCACCCTTCTCGGCGAGTTCGGTCATTTCACCTGCGTACCAAGTAGGCGGCTCAGTGAACACTTCTGGAGCAGCATGTTCAAACTGCTGGCGCGTAATGCTCGCATCACTCCAGTTCACCTTCACCAAGCGTGCTCCAATCGCATATGCCTTGGCGGTGATCATACGAACGAAATCAGCTGCAAGAATCGGCGCATTCACCACCNNTTGCCCTGGTTGAACGTTAACCCCAATTTGCACAGCTAGATCTGCATATTTACTAAGCTTTGCCTCGAAATCAGTCATCGATATTTCCTCCAATTACTAATAGTTTGGTACTTTACAAGTATTGTACTAAATTATTAACCGCCGGATGAAAAAAGTCAATTACATGGAATTTACAGTGTAAATTGAGGAATTACATTCATTTCAATGCTATACTGAAAGGGGAAATGATTTGATGAATGGAAGGAAGATTAGCGGATGAATTTAGAGATCGTAAGTGCTGAAATGAGCCGTAAAGAGGATAAAAGCTATGTAGGGAGGACGATATTCACTCTCGAAAACCATAAGGCTCCATATGAGATTACATTCTTTAGTACAAGGGGAACAGAATGGGATTATAGCTTAAGCTTCGCGGGTGAACCTGGTAGCGAAGAGCAGTTCTTAGAAACCGACGCGCTGCTTGAGAATGATGACGATGTATATAATCAGTTGCTTGATGCTGCATTAGATAAACAAGAGATCGTTGAAGATTAAACATACAAGTGTTGATGAGATTACCAGCGGCGATTCATAGCCGCTGGTTACATCTCGCTTTATCCAATGCTAATCTTTCCTTCAGGATAGCGGTAAAGTTCCTTACTACCCTTAGGCTTGAGTGCATAAGCTAGGGTAAGCGGACCTGTCCGACCCAGAAACATTAGAAAAATAATGAGCACTTTACCCGCCGTAGTCAATTCTGCAGTAAGTCCCATGGAGAGTCCTGAAGTCCCGAATGCGGATATGGACTCAAAGAGTACAGCAAGAAACTCAGCCTTCTCTGTCACAGATAACAACATCGTAGCGATCACCACTAACATTAGAGACATTAATGTCATCGTCACGGCTCTATAGACATTTTCTTTAGCGATCCTATGACGAAACATTACAATATCCTCTTTACCCCTTAATCTTGCAGAAACCGCAGCCACTAGAACAGCGAACGTAGTAATCTTAATTCCCCCACCAGTAGATCCAGGCGCAGCCCCAATGAACATTAGCAGGATCATTAGAAATTGCGTTGATTCCCGCATAAGTGGAATTTCAATTGTAGTGACACCGCCTGAACGTGGTGTTATTGCTTGTAAAAATGTAGCCATCATCTTTCCACCTGCACTCAAGGGCTTCAGCGTAGAATTAAACTCTAGTATGAAAAATAGAGCAGCCCCAACGACAATCAATATCGCTGAGGTTGAAAGAACAACCTTCGAATGTAGAGTAAGCTTTTTACGTTTTGGGAAGTCAAAAACATCAGACAGGACGATAAAACCAACCCCTCCAAGAAAGATGAGGATCATCGAGGTGAAATTCACGATAGGATCATTTACAAAACGAGTAAGTCCACTAAAGGGCCCATGAATATCACCAAATAGATCAAAGCCCGCATTATTAAAGATAGAAATACTGTGAAAAATTCCATAATACACAGATTTCCCGAAAGGCATATCCATCATAAACCTACCGGCAAACATGACGGCACCTGTGAGCTGAATAACCAGGGAATATATCAGGACTCTGCGGATTAACTGGACAATACCTTGCATGGAATTCTGGTTCATAGATTCTTGCATCAGAATTCGCTCTTTAAAGGATATTCGTTTATTAAGGACCAAAGTAATCAAGGTGGCCATCGTAATAAAACCTAATCCCCCAAACTGAAATAATACGAGTAGAACAACTTGTCCAAAAGTAGTCAACTGTGTACCCGTATCAATGACTCCCAGACCTGTAACACAGGTTGCCGATGTTGCCATGAATAACGCATCAATAAAAGAAATATGCCCTTCTACTGAGGCGACCGGCNNTAGCGATAAGACTTTAGGTGGAGTTAATTTCAATCCACCGAAGTTCAGGTTAGCCAAATTAATTCTCCTGTCATACGTAAAATTAGAGTAGTGCTTACAAAATTATAGCATAACTTGCCAGACCTTCCCTAAGTGGAGGGAGGTAATTGACATATTTTATCGAATTATTCTAGAATAACACCCTATTCTGCAACTTTAAAGAGGAGGCTTTCTTAATGGTGATAAGTCCGATTCTGAATCAGATTGGTGCAGTTTTTATTCCGGTAAAGGATATTGAGAAATCAAGAGAATGGTATTGCCAATTGCTTGGTTTGCCTTTAGATGGGGAGATATTATTCGGGCATTTATACGTCATCCCCATGCAGGGACCAGAAATCGTATTAGACAGCAAGATTTACACTACTGAGTCCATTCTTAATATCCCATCTTTTCATCTGAATACCGAAGATATTGATGCTGCTTATGATTATGTGAAAGCAAATGGAGGAGAGATTCTTACGGATATCGAGCATGACCATTGGTTTAATTTTAAAGATCCTGACGGTAATGTTATTATGGTCTGTCGTTGTTAAGAACCTTGCAGCCCGGAGGAGTTAGTAATGGTCATTACACTAAGAAAGCTGATCCCAGTGGATGCAGAAGCATTACTTCGTTTACAGCATCAGTTGGATCAGGAATCCAAATTTATGTTATTAGAGCCGGATGAACGGCAATCCAGTCTAAATCAGGTCCAAGAGATGATCGAAAGATTCGCCTCAGCAGATACTTCAATCCTTATTGGTGCAGAGGTTGATAACCATTTGATAGGATTTATATCGGTTAGAGGTGGAAGTGTTAGACGCAATCGCCATAGTGCGTACATAGTCATTGGCATTCTAAGACAGTATCATGGTCAGGGGATCGGTACGGGGCTATTCAAAGAACTGGATGCATGGGCTGAGAATACAGAAATTGTTCGGTTAGAGCTAACAGTTATGACCCATAATGAGTTAGCTATGTCGCTATATATCAAAAATGGGTTTGAGATCGAAGGGATAAAGAGAAAATCACTTGTGATCGATAGCCAATGGGTAGATGAATATTACATGAGTAAGATTTTGATAAAAGAAAACAGGATAGAGAATCAGATTTAATCTGATATCTCTATCCTGTTTTTTATAATTAAAAGCTTATGAATTCTCAAGCTCTGAAGACTCAGTATCACCTGTGGTCTCAATAATGACCTCAACCTTGCGTACACGGTATCTGTTCATCTCACGAATGATTAAGGTTACGTGGTCATGGACAATACTTTTGCCAACGGCAGGATCTGGGATATGGCTGTATAGCCAGCCTCCAATCGTGGTCACTTCCTCATCTTCGAAATCAAGACCGGTGAGCTCCTTGACCTCAATTAGAGATACTTTACCATCAAACAGATAATTTGTATCGCTTAATTTTTCAACGTTTCTGCGTTCATCAGCGTCAAATTCATCTCGAATTTCACCAACGATTTCTTCCAAAATATCTTCAATCGTGATGAGTCCAGACGTTCCGCCATATTCATCAAGCAGCAGGGCGATATGCACCCGCTCCAATTGCATACGTGTTAAAAGGTTCTTAACAGGTGTTACCTCAGATACGGTTAGGACTGGCTGAATCAAGCCTTTGAAATCAAAATCAGGGTTATTGTCATATTGCAAATAAAGCTGTTTCGTATTGATCATTCCGATGATATTATCCTTGCTGCCTTCTGCAACCGGGAAGCGAGTATATTGTTCCTTACGAATAATCTCCAAATTTTCTTTCAATGAATGATTTGTGAAAAGACATACCATATCGGTTCGTGGAACCATGATTTCTTTGGCCAACATCTCATCAAAAGTAAAGATACGGTTGACATAGCCATATTCAGCTTTATTGATTTTTCCACTTTCATAGCTTTCGGACAAGATCAAACGAATCTCATCTTCACTATGAGCGTCTCCATGCTCACTGGCAGGCTTCATCCCGAAAAGGCGAACAAGCAAATTTGCGGAACCGTTCATGAACCAAATGAGTGGGTACAAAATTCTGTAGAACCAAATAATCAGCGGTGATGTAATTTGACCGATTTTTTCCGGAATGTTTATAGCTACTGTCTTCGGAGCAAGTTCCCCGACAACGACGTGTAGGAATGTTGCAATGATGAATGCGAATGCAAAAGCAAGAGGGTGACTCACACTTGGACTAATATTAGCCCAGTCGAATACTGGAAGGAGCAACTGCTCAAACGCTGGCTCTGCCAGTGCACCAATACCCAGCGCAGTGATTGTAATCCCGAGCTGACAAGCAGATAAGTACCCGTCAAGATTAGCAGACACTCGTTGTACAGCTAGCGCATTCTTCTTTCCCTCGATCACCATTTGACTGATCTGACTACCTCTAAGTCTCACCAATGCAAATTCCGTTGCTACAAAAAAAGCGGTTAAAATAATCAAAATAGCCACCAACGTCAAACTAAGTCCTATACCCATATAATCTTTACCA
>DOJM01000354.1:13197-16037 GCA_003529225.1 Paenibacillus sp. | reverse complement strand
CATTTTCGAGGATTTGTACGGCAACTTTGCAGGCTCCAAATAACAGCTCTTTGGAGATCACTTGTTTATGAGAGCCAATAATTTCAACCAGTTTCTCTGCGTAGATCAATCTAACCAGACTATCCGCACTCATCATATTCCGCGAGGCAAAAGAAGACACCTTCTCCACAATCCAGCTGTCTTGATAGTTTCTCGATAAGGCGTCTAGTGCAGTAATTGCATCCCAATCTTGGATCGACAACTCTTCGGCGTACGCCAAGGCCATTTGATTGAGCCATTCTATCTCTTGTTCTCTAGGAATTTCAAAACTCTTATACTCCTTAAGCAAACCTGCCTTATGCATATTTAAAAAATGACCCAGAAATCGTGTNNAACGCCTTGGCTCTTTGTGTTTCTTCTGTCATTGGGCGATCATCCTTTCACTACACAAATCATATCCGTCCGCAGGTTTCTTTTCAAACAAGAAAGTAAAAAAAAGGACAGACAGCGAAACAACTTCGCTACCTGCCCTCGGATGATCTTCGGATTTTAATGCAATTACAACCAAATTTCGCATATTTTTGACCCGAATCAAGTAATTCCTCCTCAAAATCATCCGCAAATCGTGGTAAAATAGTTCCTTAGGATTATTTATATTCAATCATGTTGAAGATATCACCGGAGGGAATACCATGCCACATACACTTAATAAAAATATTGATTTTTTTATAGCCGCTTTATCCCAAACTTATATCACTGCCCTACAGCTTGACCCTGATGGAATGTATTCTGAGGTAGCCTCAGGAATTGTTGAACAGTTCTCCGATGTACAGGTACGCCTTAGAAGATATGACGGCTCCGTATCACACTATGCTAGGGACAATACAAAATTCCAGCGCAATAAAGGTTAGGCGAGAATGCATGCCAAAAAGGCGTGACTGGAGAAATCATCTACAATGATCTTTCCTCCAGTCACGCCTATGCATACTCTATATGCTGCTAGTTAAGTACAATCCATTCTCCTTCGGTATTCGCTGACTGTACTTCCGCCTCTATAATTTCCAAAGATTCTGCTGCACTCTCCGGCGTACAAATGACAATAGGCTTATCTTGAATAATCGCATCCAAGAAATAGACCAGCTCTCTGTAGTAACCCGCATCTGGGGAAAGCTCTACCGTAAAGCCTGCTCCATCATTGGGATTCACCTTGACTCCACTACCATCAAATACAACATTTCCTCGCTCGAAGTTAACCCTGTACCCCATGTAGAAACCAAAGTCGCCCTCCAGCGTCCAATCCACCTGAGCATTGATCACCTTTGCATCCTTATAAAAATAGTGTGTAGATGCTATATCGTATCCGCTTCCCGGTAGGACGTTCCGTCCCAAAGTCGATACTTTATCGGGTCTGCCGAACAGATAGTTAATCATATCCGTATCGTGAATATGCATATCCACAATGCATCCACCGCTTAGCTTCTCATCCAGAAACCAATCTTTAGGAGCTCCTGATCCACGGTAGAAATACCCTTCCGTCACTTTTCCAAATTGCTCAGTTTCCACAACTTCTTTCAAATACTCATACCCTGGCCAAAAACGAAGGCACTGTCCGATCATCAGTTTCTTTCCACTGCGCTCCGCTGCTTCTACCATTTTCTGCGCTTCTACTGAAGTTCTAGCCATCGGCTTCTCACAGAAGACATGATATCCTCGTTCCAGCAGCGAACAAGCCATTTCAGCATGCAGGTAAGTAGGAACTGCAATATCGATCATATCCAGTTCCTCATTCGCAATCATCTTCTCCAGATCATCATAGAGATTGTAAGCTGATAAATCATACACATCTTGAGCGGTACTCATATTGCCGTCCGCTTTACCGTCTTTTAATTCCTCAATTCGCAAATCACAGATAGCTTTAAGGACGATGGGATGCCCCTCTTCTGTTAAGCGAACATAATTATCAAAATGCATCCGGCCCATAAATCCAAAACCAATCAAACCGATTTTCAACATAATAAAGCCTCCCCGTTAAATGAATAATACTCAATCAAGCGCTATCCAGGCACCTTCCAGACCAGCGAATTTTAAGCTTTGAAAGTGGTGCGTCCGAGAATGGCATCCATAGCTGCAGAAGTATTAAAAATAATTTGCTCCGTATAATGTGTGTATGACGGTATCATTTCACCGGTAACATAATTGTTGTATCCAATCTCTTCAAGCGCTTTCATAACTGCTGGATAATCCACATCTCCGGCGAGCAGATCAACAAATCCATGAAGCCCACCAGCCGTCCGGCGGTAATCCTTGAAATGCACCTTTTTAATTCTATGGCTTAGAATCCGTATCCACTGCTCTGGATAACCGGAATGCACGATATTCCCAACATCAAGATAGGAACCAACATAACTGGAACCGACGGTATCAATAAAAGTACGTAATTCGAGCGGAGACAACAGGAATTTATTCCACACATTTTCAAGACCAATAGAAACGCCTGCTTGCTCAGCATCCTTGGCTAAATGACTAATCGCTTCCAGCGCTCTATCATAAGCTTTTTCATAATCAACAACTTCACAGCCCTCGATGAAATCCACACCAACAGCGCCAGGGATGACAAGAATCGTATCTACACCAAGCGCAGCTGCCAGCTCCAGTTGCTTTTTGCATACGTCGATTGCCTTAGTTCGATTCGCTTCAGATTCACTAGTCATCGCATAAGACCAATATAGACCTGTTGCCAGCCCCGCGATCTCCAGACCCGTTTCATTAATAGAATCACGAAGGATGCGTGCTTCTTTCTCAGTGGTTTGCAGGCCAAGTTCACCTGACTCATTTAATGACAGCTCGATCCCCTCAAATCC
>DOJM01000354.1:12005-13172 GCA_003529225.1 Paenibacillus sp. | reverse complement strand
TAATTTCTGTTCCTTCGCGAAACGACCAGATGTTTATTCCCTTTTTCATTTGAATCCTCCTCACACTTGTTCTTTTCCGTTTTTGACGTTCTAGACTTACATGCATTTTGTATCCTTTATTTATTTATATTATAATAGATTTAAAGCTCAATTTATTTAGGCGAAGAAGAGACTTTTTGCATTATTCCGTTCTATTCTATTAAACATTCAGGAGGCAGTTCCATGTCTGACAAAGATCCCTCTTATCCACTGAGAAAGCAGGTACCCTCTCGTGATTGGTCACCCGGAATTCACTACGCACAATTGCAGACACTTCCCCCTTGTACCTTCGCAAGAAGAAGACTATATGACTTCGAGCTACTATATGTTCGTCAGGGCAAATTATTAACAAAGATGGATACGGAGGAATATATACTGAACGCTGGGCAGCTAATTTTCCTCTCATCTGGGGTATATCATCAGAATGCTATCCTGTCAGATTCAGATACTAAGCTTATTGGAATCCATTTTGATTTCTTTGGGGAGTCAATCATTACACATGATGAAGATATGGTAGTTAATGAGGATGAAGTCATGCACGATAAATTTGCCTTTGAAGCCGTAACCGCTCCTTTCATGCCATTATCACAAGAACCGATCTACTCCCCACCTCCCGAATGTGTTCATGCCATGGAACAACTCGTTCATGAATTCACCATGCGGCCTGTCGGCTATGAGTGGGTCTGTCGAGGGCTACTACTTGGCATTCTGACTTCNNTCCCGAGATGCAGCTAAGTCTTCAGTTCACACCGAGCGGATCAGGGCATTAATAGATGAGATAGAAGAGAGGTCAGCAGAGCGCTGGACCAATAAATCCATGGCCGCAGCCATGAATATGCATGAGGACCATTTTGCCAAGCTGTTTCGTGAGGTGGCGGGTATGCCCCCCGGAGAATACCTCCGTTCGATCCGGCATAGGGAAGCGCGTAAGCTACTTCGAGAAACGGATTGGCCGATTGAACGGGTGGGCGNNAGATCAGGTCGGCTATCCCGATATTCATTATTTCAGTAGGGTGTTCACGGCGAATGAGGGAATTTCTCCGCGGGCGTATCGTAAGTTATCCCGGATTCTCTAAATCATGCAAGATAGAAAAGCGAAGAGGAAACTTGGAACTGTAGGAGCGATAG
>DOJM01000354.1:0-11833 GCA_003529225.1 Paenibacillus sp. | reverse complement strand
TGACACTCTACATTCGGATTTAATGAGAACCAAGAATACAATTGTTCCTCTTGATGTGCAGCCCAAAAGATCGCCCGGCTCAGTAATCTAGTATTCTGGATACTATACGGCAGCCCTGCAATATAAACGCCTCGACCCTGCCCAAATGAATTCACGGCAAGATTGCAGCTATTGTCGTGCACATCCAAGACTTGTGCTCCAATCTCCGCTTGATAAACCATGGTCATCCCTTCACCATAATCAGTGTCGCCTTCCAGATCTTCCGTAATGAAATGCTCCTTTACTGGCGTTACCTTAGGNNGGAACCCCTTGATGCTCATATGCCGTTGGATCACCAATTCCAATAAAGCCGCCGCCTTGATGCACCCATTCACGAATGCTAGACACCACTTTTGGATCGCTCCAATGATCTCCGCCACTCCAAGAAGTATGGACATCACCCGCGTTAATGATCACACCGATACTAGGATCAATCCCGTGTTGTCTAATATCATCAAAGCTTATAAATTCAATGTCGAAAGGCAAGCCTGCGAGTGACTCCAGTGCCCCTATGTAGGAATAACATCTTTGATTCCATAAAGAGTGAGCCACTTGGTGCGTCTGCCAGCTGCGAATGTAGCCCCAAGTATTAAGAATCGCCACTTTAAACGATGCCTTATACGGCTGAGTCCCTTCAGCATTTGCATGAATTCCTTTAAACTGAGTCGCAATCTCCGTCACATGATCAATAAAATTAGGGAATTGGTACGCCAGACTTAGATATCCGCCATACCCCATTCTTCCAACCGATTTACGCATAAGTGCCCGGCGACATTTTATCCAGATCGGCATGGACTCTCCAACAGGATCTCCACCTTCAAAGAATACATCTGGGAAGAAGTAAGGGTAGAACCGGGCTTCGGTATCCTTAATCGGAATATCCGCGATCATACGGGTCGTAACCNNATCTCCGGCAGCCCCGACCACTGCATCTAGCCCAATCTCGGAAAAATATTTGCCATAAGGCTCTGTTCCTGCCCAGTGATCCCCAAAGAACATAATGGCTTTCTTACCGAAATCATGCACCATATCAACACATTGTTTGGCATAACCTGCGATGAATTTCTGATTAAATTCCATCCAGTCCAAATACCTTGGCGTCGGATTCTTAAACGGTGTGTTATATCGTCCTTGATCCACAAAATCTTCCGCAGTCAGACGATATCCATAAGCTTGTTCAAACTGATCTAATGCTAATGGACTTACGCAGCTTAGATAGCCAAACCAATTAACTTGCTTCTCCTTACCTTCCTTATTAAAAATCAAGTCGAAATTATAAAAGAAAGTAGTAAAACGAACGATATCAGTCTTCGGATGCTTTGCTAGCCAATCTTTCAGTACCTTCAATACATGCTCTTGAGCCTCGGAATAACGAACATCCAGTGGTAAGCGATGCTCTTCCGTCCAGTTATTCGTGATGTAATTGTACATAGAGACCGGTTCCCAAATCTGATAGGCCAAGAAACTGACGGTATATTTGTGAAACTGTTCCGCCTGCTCAAGCGTGACGATCCCCTCTGCATAACTCCAATGTGCCGAAGGTACTATTTCTCCTGTGGTCCGGTTTACAACCTGCCAATACTTTTTAATATCCACATCTGTGTTAGGAACAAATTGATCTGCAAAAAAATCTGCCATAATATCGATGGTCTTCACCTTCGATGTCACAATCAATGGTGCAGACATCAGATAAATCTGCTGTCTATACTGTGGATGCTGCTTTGCCCACTCGTTGTCCTCACGTACCAAACAAAGCGTTGAATAGATTTGCAGACCCATATCAAGAATGTCCTGCGATAGACTCGTGCCATCACTGTCACGTACAGCATCTACGCCCCATCTCTCTACAAGATCGGCTATGACCTCTTCCATTCCTGTTTCACCAGGTAGTGTAAATCTTCCTTTGTCCACACAAATTCCCTCCATGACTTTATAGTTCAGCCCTTAATTCCACCAGCGCTTATTCCTTGGAGCAATTGTTTTTGTCCTACCACATATAGGAGAATCGTTGGAATGAGTACCAAGATCAATGCGGCAAATAGTGCGCTCCAATCTGTAGCATACCTTTGAACCTCAAACAGATTGGCTAAACCCACCGGTAATGTTTTTTTGCTATCCGTTTGAATTAGAACTAATGCCAGTGGATACTCATTCCAAAAGCCCATCGCCGCCAGCATACAGACCGTTACAATTCCCGGCTTAGCTAGTGGCGCAATGATTCTGACGAGTACCCCTGTATTCCCGCAACCGTCAATCTTGGCGGCCTCTTCATAATCTCTAGGGACAGATCGCAGAAATCCGCTTAACACAAAGATCGCAAAAGGAAACTGAAGGACAGCATAGATCAAACCGAGCATTCCGCGATTGTCCAGCATCCCAAAAGAATTCACCTGAATAAATAAAGGAACCATGATATAAGAAGCTTGGAGAAAGATACAGGCCATATAAATATTAAGAATCATTTTGGAACCACAAAACTTAAATCTCGTTAATACATAAGCTATAGGGACCACAAAAATAACTAGAATCGCAGTGGAAAGTACCACTAGAAAGATAGAGTTCAGGAAATAACTCCCCATCTTGGATTTCTGAAAAGCACGTACATAGTTATCGAAGTGTAAAGCTTGTGGAAAAGAGAAAGGATCGGTTAGAAATTCTGTATTGCTCTTAAATGAGGCTAAAAGATTCCATACAAACGGATATAACAAAACAATAGTAGCTACAATCAGAAACAGCCGAGTGATCCAATTGATAATGTTCATTTTTATAAGACTCTGTTGATTACTATTCATCCTTCTCCCCTACCCTTCTGCTCGATTTGTAAGTAGTCTGGACAGAAAAGAAAGGACAAAGGCAAACGCAAGCGTAAAGATTGCGATAGCCATGGCATAACCAAAGTTCGCATTTTGGAACCCTTGAGTGTACATGTAATGGAGCAATACAGTAGTGCCACCTGCCGGCCCACCCCCGGTCATAATTGTTACGACTATAAAGCTTAAATTGATCGTACCCGCCAGGGACAGCACGAAGGTTATTCCAATGATTTCTTTTAACAGTGGGATCGTAATGCTGACAAGCTTCCGGAAATACCCTGCACCATCAATGGTCGCCGACTCGAACACATCCGCAGAAATCCCATCTATTGCAGCGATATACATCACCATATAGTAACCAACCGCCTGCCAGATCAGAGTGACCGCAACGCACCATAATGCAGTTCGGCTATCCCCAAGCCAAGTCATAGTCAGTTGATCCAGCCCAATACTTGAGAGAATATTGTTCAAGATCCCCATGTTCGGATGAAACACAAAGGACCATATGATCCCGACTACCGTCAAAGAGATAATGCTGGGGAAAAAGAATACCGTCCGGTAAAAGCCTCTCTCTTTCAGCTTCGTCTGCGTCAATAGAAAGGCAAGCACTAAGCCAAAGGCTAAGGTAACCACCGGCACGACCAGCATCAGCTTGAACGTATTACTAAGCGCTTTAAGGAACATCTCATCTTGGAACATATATTTATAGTTATCCAGAAAGATAAACTTGTTCTCATCACTCATTCCGGTTGCATCCGTAAAAGACATAAAGAATGCCCGAAAGGTTGGAATGATCATAAATACGAGAGTCAACAGGAGCGCAGGAATGGTACATACGGCTATGAATAGCTTCGGATTTTTAGTTTTCGTTGACTTAGTCTTTATTTTTCTGTTTCTAGGAGCTACTTCCGTTAGTTGCATCTCAGACATCTTTCTCACTCCTCTTCATGCAAAATGCATCCTGTTCATAGATGCAACAAACGGAAGTAGCTCCTAGAAANNATGTCCTTATCCATTCTTAACAGGATGCATTGGCATGAGATGCTATAAATTATTTACTAGCTGCTTTCTCTTTACGAATCTGTGCAAAAGCTTTTTCAACATTATCCATCCATTGTTCAGTGGTCATTTGACCTGTCATGACTGGTGTCATCGTATTTTTGAACATTTCTGTAACTACACTAACTTTGGAGCCCTTCGGTAAGGATTGCCAGCCTTGTAGGATAGAAATGGAACCATTATAAGCCTCAAACATGTCATATACACCTTTGGTCAAGTATGGCTTTGATAGCTCCTTCGCATCATTAAGCGCGTACGCACCATTAGCTTTTTCCGCGAATAATTTAACGGACTCATCCGTATACAGGAATTTCAAGAATTCTTTAGCCAGCTCTGGATTTTTGGCTTTTGCTGGGATGGAGAATTGCTCATAGCTGGAAAGCACGTATTTCTGATCTCCTTTATTAAATACAGGAACCGTTGTCATCCCAAATTCAAAGCCATTCTCTCTTGGCGAATCCTTCATTTCATTTTCCATCCAGTTGCCGTTTACAATAAACAACGCTTTGCCCATCATCATATCGGTCTGCGATTGGGTATGGTTCAGGGCAACCGTGCCATCCATCAGATATCCGTCTTTAGATATTTTGTAGAAAATATCCAATACTTTTTTGATCGTATCGTTCTTAAATGAACCTTCCTCATATGCAAAGACTTTGTCTAACGTTTCTTTACCGCCCGCACTAGCAATGGCAGGATACAGAATTTCTTCCAAATAGTCCGGATAGATACCTTGGTAAGTGAATAACGCTCTCTTCGTTTTCGTTCCATCTGCATTGACCAAGAAGTTCTCTTCTTTTTTCAGCTCATCGCCTAAAGCAAAGAACTCATCCCAAGTCTCTGGAATACTCCAGCCTTTTTCCGCGAACAGTGTTTTGTTGTAAATCAAGCCCATCGGTCCAGCGTTAAAAGGTGCCAGATAGATCTTTCCATCTTGTTACGGTTGAAATCTTGTGCTGTCCAGCATCCCTGGAAGGATCATATCTTTAAGCGTTTCATCTTTATCTAATGCCTTGCTTTCGAATACATCACTGATATCCAGAAGTCCTTTTTCTTTAATGAGGGAAAGCATAATCCCACTTTGCTCAGTATCCGTAACAGATAGGAAGTCAGGAGGATTACCGGCAACAATCTGTGGTCTGATCACTTCGCCAACCTTAGGGTTGATCGTCATATTCACTTTTACCCCTGGATAAGTACTCTCGAATTTACTGACAATTTCATTCCAATAATCGGCGCCATATCCACCTTGGAATACAGCAATACTCAGTTCTTTGTTATCAAAATCCTTCTTAGCATCCTCTTTAGAAGTATTCTCGGCGTTCGCGGTACTTGTGGCTTCCGCTGTACTCGTAGCTTTTGTTGAATTCGAATCCTTTGGGGCAGCAGGTGTATTCGTACTATTCCCACAGCCAATCAACCCCACCCCCAGCAGCGTAACTGCTAATAACGTACTCATTGTCTTTCTCATAAACGCCCTCCTTAAGATGTTCTTGCTAATGACCCAACCACAGATTAAATATTGAAAACGCTTTATCTGATGACTTAAGTATAGAAGTGTTTACGTATTNNGGCTTCAGATACGCTTATTCATCAGAATCACATGACTTGTAAACTTAGCGGTTAAAGGAATGGATAATACTGACGATTCCATAGATTATTCTTGCTTTTCGCCCATGCATATATATTCCGTTCTCCTTTTTATGTTAACTTGTAAGAAAAGGATATCGAATGGGAGGTCATCCGCCTGAGTCATAACAAAGGGAAGCGACATTTTCCTAATCCCCCACAGATCATACGAAGAATTAAAATTCAACATCGCTTAACGGTTATTTTCTTAATCGTTTCCGTGATTCCCATTATCTTTATAGGTTTCTATTCCTATACTATCTACTCCAAATCCATTAACAATAAATTAAGCAAATCTACCTTTCAAGCTTTGACACTGCTCAATCGAACGATGTTAAGCGAGCTTAATAACTATCAATATCTTGCCGGATCTGTTTCTACCAATCCTACTATTCAGGAGCGTTTAACGGCAGCACCTAATGAACCCGCTCCTAGCAATGCTACCATTAACCACGCTATGGATAATGTGTACAGAACCATTTATCCGGGATATGTTCAGAACGTTCGGATCATAGATTCCAAGAACGAACCTATTTATGAATTAGGCTATGATGGCATTCCCAATCCAAAGTATGGGGAAATCATGAAACAGGTAGATCTGAATGCCCCTTATGACAGTCTTAATTATGTAAAAAGCTATCGTGCTTCCCATACGATTGTCCTGGGACGTAAAATTTTTGATCAAGATGACATTGGCGTTCCATTAGGTTATGTGTTTGTTTTTATCGGCGGGGGGGTANNGGACTTAGGAACTGGTTCTAATCTGCTTATCATGAACAGAGAAGGAATAGTGATGTCCTCGAACCAAAAGGATACAACACTTGGAGAAGCCTATGATAAAGGTCAGCTTTTTAATCAGATCAAGGAACAAGAGGCACAGAAGAACCATTCCTTTCAAGGCTTAGTCAATGGCAAGATGCATCAGATCTCCTATATCAATAATAATCAGTTAGGCTGGTACATGATTTCTACGGTTCCCTTCTCTTATATTAATTCTGAGACAAGTAAAATTACCACTGGACTCCTTATCGTTGTCAGCATCATTGTAGTTCTTTGTATCTTAATTATCATCATCTTGTATAAAAGTATCCTGAAGCCTATCAAACAAATTATTGTCTTCTGTAATCAGATTTTTTATGGCAATTTATCCAATCGTATAGAAGATAACAGCAACGATGAGATGGGTGTTCTGGCTAATAGGATTAATAGCATGGTCAGCCGGATTGAGCAACTGATAGAGGATCAACAGAAAGATCAAAAGAGGCAGCGTTCGCTTGAATTACAAATGCTACAATCACAGATTAACCCTCATTTTTTATTCAACACTCTAAATTCTTTGCGATGGCTCGCAATGATTAACCAGGTTCCGGTGCTAAGTGATGGTATCTCCTCTCTCGCAGAATTATTGCGCAGTACCATCATCGATCAAGACGAGGAAATAACCATCAAACAAGAGCTTAACAATCTGGACAATTACTTTGCCATTCAAAAAATACGTTATGCTGATCGATTTGATGTTGAATATGATCTAGATGAATCGGTATTACATAGTCTGATCCCTAAACTTATTCTGCAGCCGATCGCTGAGAACGCTATCATTCATGGGGTTACGGATATCGGAGGAAAAGTTCTTATTCGCATTAAGGTTTACGCAAAAAATGAATACACACTTGTTATAGAAATCATTGATAACGGAAAAGGCTTTGATACGAAAAAATCGGAAAAGGCTGATACGCTGTCCGGTATCGGAATTTCTAATGTAGCCGATCGCATTAAGCTTCAATATGGTGAGAGCTACGGACTATTCATCACAAGCTTAGTGGGTCAAGGAACCTGTTGCCGCCTGATTATCCCCAAACAAACCTACGAAGAAGATAAGGGGTGATACCTAGTGTATCCAATGTATAATGTAATGCTGGTGGATGATGAACCTATTGTAAAAGTCGCGCTCAGAACCATGATTCCATGGGAAGAGCTTGGATATATGATCTGTGCTACAGCCTCTGACGGAGTTGAAGCTTTAACCCTTGTGGAGAAGTTTAATCCCCATATCATCATTACAGATCTCAAAATGCCTAATATGGATGGTTTGCAGCTAATAAAAGAACTAAATAACAGAGGGTTTGCAGGAAAAATTCTGGTGGCAAGTAACCACGGGGAGTATGAGTTGGTTCGTGAGGCATTAGTTCTTGGCGCTGTAGATTATATGCTTAAGATTAGTATGAAGACTGCGGACCTCATCCAGTTGCTGGAGAAATCCACGCAGCTAATCCAAGAACAGCTTCAGTCCAGGCAGCAGCTAGAGACACAATCTCAGCTATTGCGACACAATTTAAAGAGTGTTAAAAATGCGATTTTAAAAGATTATTTTACCGACCCCTATTATGATATAAACCAGCTTGAGCAGCAAAATTCCGTAACGCTCTCTTTCAGTGAAACCAGCTGCTATTTGTTCTACATTACCTTTGAGCAGAATAGCACCAGCCCAAGCAAACGAAAAAACCATCTTTCTGCATCCTTCATTGAAAATATCATCTTAGATATCCTGGAAACTGTAGATCAATTCGAAATTATTCAACTTGAATCAAATGCACTGTTGCTGCTCATCTCCAGTGATACCTTAGACAATCAGCAAATTATCCGTACCGACTTTATCCATAGAGTCATTCAGTTGATCAAAATGTATATTTCCATTACCCCTACCATTGTTTATTCCCAGCCCATTAGAGGATATGCTGAGGCGAAAGTAATGCTAGAGCGAAGTAAAGAATCCTTGGAAATCCAATTTTACAACGAAATAACGATTATTGATCCCGAGATTGTCCATTTAAATGATACGCTCGATTTCGAAAACGTTCATGAGTTCTCTACGAATTTAATACAGGCCTGGAAACGTTCCGGCGTTGAAGCAGTTCATCAAGCCACTCAAAATTTTCTTGAGACCTGCAGATCCAAACGAATAAAGCCTGCTGAAACCAAAAAATTCATCGTCAATTGCCTGCACTATCTTCCATTATGCGACGCTCATATTATCGTTGAGGACCCCAAGCTTTTAAAAACATATATTGAGAATGTTGCAAATAGCAAACGAAGCGCAGAGATTCTAACACAGATGGAGCTTTTGTTTCAATTATTCTCACATCAAAAACAACAGATTGTGACTACCCATAATAGGGATGTTAAACAAACAATTGATTATATCAATGCAAATTATCAGAAAAAGCTGACCTTAGCTCTCATTGCCAAGCAGGTCAACTTAAGTGAGAACTATCTATCCCGAATCTTTAAAGAAGAAATCGGGCAAAGTATCATCCATTACATTAATACCGTAAAAATGGAGAAAGCCGCAGAGTTAATTTTAAAGGGCAACCCTTATGTCAAAGAGATTTCTACGCAAATTGGTATACATGATCAATTTTATTTCACCAGACTTTTCAAGAAGCATTTTGGAGTTAATCCGAGTGAATATAAAGATTATGTTCAAGCGACGCTTGGCTCAGGAAATTAAGATCACTTCTTTTACGACGAAAGGCCTTTGCTGTAGATCAGCAAAGGCCTTTTTTGGTATTACATCACTTTCCGGAACAATTCTTTGTTTAACCGCTCCAGCTGCAGAAGATGATGACGGTAGTGCATTTCAATAAGCAGGAACCATTCCTCCGCGCATAGTCCACCGAATCGCGGGTGAGATACGGTATTTTGTTTGGACGCTTTTTCAAGAGACGGTTCGATCTCCCTCATTCTTTGGATGACTGTATGTAACCCTTGAATTAATTGTTCTTTGCTCTCCGGCTGCTCCGGTGTATATTGGGCGGAAGGCGGAACCTGAATACGAATGGGTGGAAAGCTTCCTTGTGCAAATATAGCCGCTCCATCCTCGGTTTTCCCTACATGAGTTGCTAAGGGATCTTGGCTTGGCACCAGACATTGATCAATATTACNNGCATATACAGTGCCGAGTTAATGAGATGTTGAACCATCTGTCCGATGGACCACTCGTTATCACTTGGCTTTTGCTTCAGCTGCTCCAGATTGAATCGCTCTAATTCATGAATATAGTATGTCGCAGTTTCTTCAAAACGTTGTAAGGCTTCTTTTGTTGTAATCATTAGATATCAGCTCCTGTAGTCATTGATTATCCAAGTATACAAAAACGCTACTGACAGCGTTATGTCAGTAGCGTTTTAACATTATTTCTAGTTCGTTTCTAACTTGATGGCGAAAAGATTCCGGCTCTAGCACAACCATGCCGCCTCCCCAGCCCAACACCCATTGCAGTAATTCCGCTGGCTCTCGAACTCGAAAAGTAACCAGTAAGCCTTCCGCATGGTCCTCTATAGTTTCCATATAGAAATTGTTCGATTCCCTTACCTTATCAGCTAGGTCAGAATGGACTAAGATAAGCACATGAACATTGCGATCATCAGGAGGCTGATATACCTCCAATTGAAAATCCGCTNNTAAATTTATCTTCCAAATCAATAAGCTCCCTCATTCGGGATAACCGGAAATGACGGATGTCTTGACGCAATTCACACCAGGCGACGAGTACCCATGATCCTTGATGAAGTACAAGTCCGTAAGGAGCAACCGTACGAATACTTTGACGGTTCCCATCGGCTTCGGCGATTCTTTTGGAATAACGAAATCTTATTTTCCTTTCCTCCAATATCGCTCGACGAATGGCTTCCAAACATGCCTTTTCTTGTATTGGTGCTATATCTGCTGCGGATGCAAATAAACGAAAACTTTTGCGGATCTGTGACGCTTCACTACGGATGGCTTCTGGCAGGATAGCTTCTATCTTTGCTTTAGAACTTCTAGCCTTATTGCCATAGTGGGCATCAAACCACTGCTCGATAAAGTCAGTCCCGATAAGCAATGTCACTGCTTCATCCAGCGTGAAACTAACGGGTGGCAGGAAATATCCCTCGATTAAGGAGTAGCCCTGCCCTGGCGCTCCTATTATGGCTACGCCAGCTTCACTCAGTGCCTGAATATCCCGATAGATAGTTCTCACGCTCGTTTCAAACGTAGCAGCTAAATCCTCCGCTCGTAACACTTTATTACGCTGCAGTTCAAGCACTATAGCTAACATACGGTCCATTTTGTTCATACGGTTCTCCCTCCCTGTACACACGCGCCATTTGTAGTCCCCCTTATCTATAAANNCCTTATAAGAGGAGAGATCATATTGGAAAGAGTAGTTGGAACAGTGGTACGTGGACTCCGCGGGCCCATCATTAACAATGGGGATAACATTGAAGAAATCGTAGTTCAAACCGTATTGAATGCTGCAACAGTCGAAGGTTTCTCGATCGAGGATCGTGACATTGTAACTGTAACTGAATCCATTGTGGCTCGGGCACAAGGAAACTATGCGACGATTGACAATATTGCTACTGATATTAAAGGGAAATTCGGCGAGGAAACTGTGGGTGTTATTTTCCCAATCCTTAGCCGTAACCGATTTGCTAACTGCTTGCGTGGTATTGCCAAAGGGGCAAAAAAAATAGTCTTGATGCTAAGCTATCCAGCTGATGAANNAGACATCGACGAATTAGATGCTAAGGGTGTTAATCCATGGACGGATGTGTTAACAGAGGCTCAATTTCGTGAGTTTTTCGGCTATATTAAGCACCCATTCACAGGTGTTGACTATATTGAATATTATAAAGGTTTGATTGAAGCTGAAGGTGTGGCTTGCGAAGTCATCTTCTCCAATAATCCGAAAACCATTTTAAACTATACAAAAAATGTATTAACTTGCGATATTCACACACGGTTCAGAACCAAACGTATTCTCATGAGCAATGGTGCTGAAAAAGTATTTGGCCTGGATGATATTCTTACACAATCCATTGATGGCAGTGGCTTTAACGAAGCTTATGGTCTGCTTGGATCCAATAAAGCAACAGAAGAAAGCGTAAAACTATTTCCAAATAACTGCCAACCTATCGTGGATGGTATCCAAGCAAAAGTTAAAGAAATTACAGGTAAAACTGTAGAAGTTATGGTTTATGGCGATGGTGCATTCAAAGATCCAGTCGGTAAAATATGGGAACTGGCAGATCCAGTAGTATCCCCTGCTTACACTGCAGGACTTGATGGAACACCAAATGAAGTGAAATTGAAATATTTGGCCGATAACAACTTCTCTCATCTTCGTGGTGAAGAGCTGAAACAAGCCATTTCTAAATACATCCAGAATAAAAATGATGATCTCGTTGGTGCGATGGAAGCACAAGGTACTACACCTCGTAGATTAACGGACCTCATTGGATCCTTATCTG
>DOJM01000193.1 GCA_003529225.1 Paenibacillus sp. | reverse complement strand
ACAACTACAGCAGCTGCAGCATACGACAACGATCTATCTGACTCAACCGAGCGTAGATTTGGCTGAACGTCTGGAAGAGGCTATGCCGGGTGGGCTGCGTCGGACCTTCTTCGTTAACAGTGGCTCTGAGGCAAATGAGGGAGCTCTGCTGCTCGCCCGGATGTATACGGGACGTAAAGGGTTCATAGCGCTAGAGAGCGGATTACATGGCCGTACCAATCTAACTATGAGTGTGACAGGCCTGCCTATGTGGCGTACCGATAAATATTTGGATCATGACGTAGAGTTTATTCCACGTCCTTATCATCCGGATTTATCTCTAGAGGAAGCGGCCTCGTTATCCCTGGAGTCACTAGAGCGGGTGCTCGAGGAAAAGGGGAATTCTATCGCTGCCATGATCGTAGAGCCAATCCAAGGCAACGGCGGAATGATTATGCCAACCCGAGCCTACTTCCGTGATGTAAAAGCATTGCTCGAGAGATACGGCGTACTCCTAATCGCTGATGAAATCCAAACTGGATTTGGACGTACTGGCAAAATGTTTGCTATGGAGCATTTTGACGTTGTTCCCGATATTATAAGTATGGCTAAAGCACTCGGCAACGGAATTCCGGTTGCAGCCTTCGCTACAACCGATGAGATTGCCCTTGCCTTAAACCGCCCGTCAGCTTCCACGTTTGGGGGAAATCCGGTATCTGCTGCAACAGCGCTGGCTGTGCTTGACTATATTCGAGATGAACGGCTTCCTGAACGCTCGGTACAGCTCGGAGAACGATTGAAGGCAGGTCTGAAGACTTTGCAAGCTCGTTATCCTTCGTTGATGGTTGATGTGCGGGGAACTGGACTAATGCTGGGTGCGGAGCTAACTGGTGTAGATTCTGAAGGTGCAGCGGCACTTACAGATCAAGTGCTGGAGGCGATGAAGGACCGAGGTTATCTAATCGGCAAAAATGGCATAGGGCGCAATGTACTGGCCTTCCAACCACCGATGATTATTACGGAAGAAGATATCGACGGGATGCTTAACGTCCTGAATGAAGTTCTTGCGGAGCTTAATCATTAATGGACTTAAACACAGTAGTGAAGAAAGAGGAATGCATGAATGGCAATTCTAAACATATGTAAAACTGCAGGTCTAAAACTTAAAATGTTCAGCGAATTGGTAATGTTCTCTCATACGCTTTTTTCGCTGCCATTTGCGATTATTTCGATGGTATGGGCCGCAGGGGGCTGGCCATCGGGACATGTGATGATTTGGGGATTGATTGCATTGATCGGCGCCCGTAATGGCGCCAATGCATTCAATCGGCTGGCGGACCGTACGTTCGATGAACAGAATCCTCGTACGGCACATCGGCATCTGCCTCAACGCTTACTGGAGGAAAAAGAAGTTGTTGTCTTTGTTATTGTCAACTATGCCATTTTCATTGTGGCTTCAGGCATGCTTAATTTGCTCTGCTTGNNTGATCTTGTCACCGGTGGCTATCGTATTGATATCAACCTATTCCTACACGAAGCGATTTACCTTTCTCAGTCATTTATATTTAGGATTTGTTATTGCTTCTGCACCGATTGGAGCATGGTTCGCTGTAACCGGAAATATCGCATTTACACCGTTTGTTATCGGAACAGTTGTTATGCTATGGATTGCCGGCTTTGATATTATTTACGGCACTCAGGATATCGACTTTGACCGGCGGCATGGTCTATGGTCTATTCCTAGCTTCTTCGGACTAGAAAACGCGCTGCGCATTGCAAAAGGACTACATTTTATCATGATTATGCTGCTATTGTTCCTATATTTATGGCGTGATCTCGGCTGGATGTATCTGGTGGGGATTGGCATTGCGACGCTGCTCCTGATGACCGAGCATAAGATTATAAAACCTTCGAATCGTAAGCTGATGAAGGTGGCCTCTTATAATCTGAATCAGGTGATCAGCATAGTGATTTTATTGTGTACGCTGATTGATTTTTTTTATGTTAGCTAGGGAGCAATAAGGCAGTGGTTAGGAAGCTGCACTGCGTGGAATGTTGGACTGTAGGGTNNCCTCGGATTTCTTTGATTTGAACCGCTGTCTGCGGTAGAAATCCGAGAATAGCATATGCTTTCGAAGCGAGCTTTCCTTCGGAAAACTTTCGGGCGAGCACTTCGTTTCTACAGTTCCAAATTCCACTCCGTTCCGTCCTAACCATTGGCGCATTGCCTCCAAGTTTACAACAAAAGACAACAGCCTACCCAAAAGAGGGTAGGCAATGGGATCGGAAAGCTAGCTTATGCTGGCTTTCCTTTTTTGTTTTTTCGAGGATCTGCGAGGGGGCTAGAGCCGTGTAAGAGGGCTGAACTTATCTAAGGCAGACTTATAGGAAAACCTCCCTATAATTTTGAGCTTAATTTTCTTTAGAGTTTGTTATAGGGAAAGTCTCCCTCTAATTTGGCTGATTAGTCTATAAACCATGCAAATTCAGGTTTTTAGAGGGAGGAATTCCTTATAATCGTGGATTTCAAGCGATTATTAGCTAATTAGAGGGAGGTTTCCCTTGTATATGTCCTATGGAGTAGAGCCTGGAAGCTAAAAGGCTAAACACGCTCACGGACGCTGCGCTACGTTCGGCTTGTTTAGCAAGAACACAAAAAACGGATACCAACCCAAGTGAATGGGAGGTATCCTTTTTTGATTGTTCTTAGCGATCACGGCCAGCAAAATATTGCAGTAGCGTGTCCAGATCGGCATGCGCCGGATAGGAGGAGAGCTGCTGCACAATCGCTCCAGCCTTATCCAGGTAGTTCTGACTGACCTGTTCAGCGCGAGCTAGGGCATCGCTTTTTTTAATAAGGGTGAGCACATGTGCCACCTCTGCGTCCGAAGAGTCGGGCCCGATTGCACGGATCACAGGCGAAAGCTTTGGATCCTGTAATGCGTAAAGCACTGGCAAGGTGACCTGACCATGACGCAGGTCGCTACCGGCTGGCTTACCTAGCACAGCCTCAGACTGTGTGAAATCCAACAGGTCATCTTGTATTTGAAAAGACATCCCTAAGGCCTCACCAAAGGTATACAGGAGGTTAGCCACTTCCTCTGAGCTTTCGGTGGATAATGCACCCACACGTAAGCAGGTAGCCATAAGAAGAGCTGTTTTGTTTAAGGACTTCTCCAGATACTGCTCCATTGTAATCTCATAATCAAAAGCATGTTCCATTTGCTGATACTCGCCTAGACAGAGCTGAGCAGTAGCTACAGAAGATAAGTCATGGACATATTTGTTTTTGTCTCCGGTATATTTGCTGAGCAGTTCGATAACACGAGCGGACATATAATTGCCAA
>DOJM01000192.1 GCA_003529225.1 Paenibacillus sp. | reverse complement strand
CGTTTCCGGTTGTCTTATCGTGATCCTAAGGATACTGAGAAATATTACGCTAATGACGAAATGTGGGAAACTGCCCAGCGTATGCTGCGTGAAGTTGTAGAAGAAGCTGGTCTGCCATTCTACGAAGCAGAAGGCGAAGCTGCTTTCTATGGTCCGAAGCTGGATGTGCAGATCAAGACTGTACTAGGCAAAGAAGAAACTCTCTCCACTGTACAGATCGACTTCTTGCTGCCTGAACGCTTTGAATTGGAATATATCGGTGACGATGGTCAGAAACACCGTCCAGTCGTTCTACACCGCGGTATTTTAGGTACTATGGAGCGCTTTGTTGCTTTCTTGTTAGAGAACTTTGCAGGATCACTGCCGCTTTGGCTGTCTCCACAGCAGGTTAAAGTTATTCCTGTTTCGACTGCCTTCGACGATTATGCTAAGGAAGTTACAGACAAGCTGCGTCGCCGTGGTATCTCTGCTGAGGCAGATTTGCGTAATGAGAAGCTTGGCTATAAGATCCGTGAAGCTCAGCTGGAGAAGCTACCATACATGTTCGTAGTTGGCGAGAATGAGATGAATGCCGAGACAGTTTCCATCCGTAAGCGTGGAGAAGGCGATATGGGAGCTAAGCCGCTTCAAGAAGTTATTGAGCTGCTGGCTCAGGAAATTGCTGACCGTGTTATCTCCTAATTACTTGTAATAATCAACACCAAAAGTACGTCTAATAACGACCTCTGTCATATGCCCGTAAGGATCGAAAATTGATCTTTATGTATAAAATTTTGTGAATCGGGAAACCTTCGCTAATAAGGGGGAGGTTTATCACATGAACAAAATGGGCATATTTCAGAGGTTTTGGTGTCTTTTCGTCACAATAGTCCTACTGTTGACTGCTGCAGGTATCATTCCTGAATCCAAGCATCAAGCAGTTGTGGCCAATGGGACAGGAGACACATTGCAGCACACAGATATTAGCAAAACGCTTTCGAACGAATTGCAACATACTCAGGCTAACTCTGGTTCAATGAGAACCAAAGATCAACAAGCTATTCTCGCCACTGGCCGTGCTACCTTGTTATCAAACGAGCCATATTCCAGCGTACCGATCGTTCCTGCGACAACAAAAAATAAACCAGTAGCTACAAAGNNCTAAAGCTCCAACTACCAAAGGGAGTGGGGGCACAGGCTCTTCAAAATTGCCATATTCTGTTCCAGTAGCTGCGCCAGCTCCTGACCAGATTATTACTTCAATGAAAGTGATGGCGACGGGTTATACTGCGGGCTTTGAATCTACAGGTAAAACATCTAAACATCCCGAATACGGAATCACCTATTCAGGTGTTAAAGTGCGAAGAGATAAGAACACAGTTTCGACTATTGCTGCTGACCCTAAGGTAATCCCGTTAGGGAGTATACTCTATATACCTGGTTATGGATACGGCATCGTTGCTGATACGGGATCTGCCATTAAAGGGCGGAAGATTGATTTGTATTTTGCTACTACGAAACAGGTGTATAAGGAATGGGGCAAAAAATCAGTTGTAGTTCAGCTCATTAAGCGAGGAAACGGTACATGTACAGAAGTGATGTTGAAGAAGCTTACTCAAGCAATTGAGACTTATAATGCTGTACCGCAATCCCTGCTGGAGGAATCCATTTAAGATATAGTGGTTATATTTCAATGAATTTGGTGGATTGATCTTATTTTCACTTGGCCATGCATAATAGTGACATCACCTTGCCATAATACGGACTGGGGCAGAGCATTAGCCTCATCCGAGATTTCCTCTTAGTAAGCATTATCTATGCTGCATAAGGGATAAGGGAGGTGAATTCCGTGGCTAATAATAAAAAATCTAAAGTTCAAGAAAACTACAAAACACCGAATGAAAAATACAATGCTGAGTTTGCTGTTGAGAATGACGGCGCAACTAAGCAAAGTGGAAATACTTCTAAGCCAGTTCAGAAACCACAACAATAATGCGCTACTGAAGCAGAAGACTGCTGAATAAAGAGACTGTCCCGGATCAGTTTATAACTGAGGGACGGTCTTTTTTTCATATTTCATATATAATGAAGTAAATGGAATATTACCCCATTCGTCTCCGTCTAGAGACTGAGTGGAAGTTCCTTCTCTCGCCGCTGTTTATGAGCGCTTCCTTCCTGTAGACTAAGGCTATAAGATTGAAGAAGAGAGCGTTCCACTAATTTAAAGGGGAAATGGACCCTGAAAAGAAGGTTCACAAGTCAGATTTTTGGCGGCTTGATCCTGATAGGGATTGGAGCCATGTTTCTACTTAGACAATTGGGTTACACCGATTTCAGCTTAGGTTATTTGATCTCAAATTATTGGCCTGTTATCTTGATCCTCATGGGGATGAAGCGACTTCTGGGTACGGGAGACGAACATCAAAAAGGTGGATCTTCACCTATCGGCGGTTTTTTCTTTCTGGCGATCGGAGTGTTCTTCCTTGGACGGAATTTGGACTGGTTCGATATTTCAGCCGGGGATTTTTTCAAAATGTTCATTCCAATCATGCTTATTGGTGGCGGTCTTTATGTGATTTTTAAACCACGAGGTTCTGTACCACCAGTGCCGCCTGCTCCAACTTCACCACCTGCTTACTTTCCTCCAGGAAAAAGCTCACTGGATGTAGAACCGCCAAAGCCGTTGGATTCCACGCTAGATGAACAATTTGAGCAGAAATTCGGCAAACCTTCTGGTGGGCGAGACTGGAATATTAATCTTCAAAAAGATGAAGAAGAGGTTGAGGACGGAACTGGAGCTTTTAAGTCCACCGCTGAATCACGTTGGCAGGAGAAACAGGAGCGTCATGAGCGCAGACGCCAGGAACGTCATGAGCGTCATGCTAGAAGACATGGGGAATGGCATGAGGAGTTCCATGAGACAGAGAGTAACAAAAAGGAGTCAACCAATCGCTCTGCTTTTATTGGGGATGTCCACATGGGTCGCGAGCATTTCCAACTGAAGAACACAAATGTCTCGCAGTTTATAGGTGATACTGTACTGGATCTGACGAACGCGCAAATTGCTTATGGAGAAACGAAAATTAATATCTCCGCTTTTATAGGTGACATCAAGGTGTACATTCCGAATGATATGGATCTTGGAATCTCAGTGAACAGTAGTTCATTTATCGGTGATATGGAAGTTCTGGATCAGTCTCGGAGTGGATTTATGAGCAGTGTTCAATGCAAGACGCCTTATTATAAAGAAGCGGGCAAAAAAGTCCGCATTAACGTAAGTGCTTTTATAGGTGACATTAAAGTTAAAACGGTGGGTTAGATGGGAACAATCTTCAGTAATACCAAATGGTTGTTGTTGTTTTACTTTTTGCTCACTGGAGCCGTAAGCGCCGGGTTGATGTATGCAGGCACTTGCCTTGGGTATATCGAAGTAATGGATTATCGCATGTGGCTATACTTATGTCTTGGGATCGTGTTGTTCACTG
>DOJM01000188.1:11806-18526 GCA_003529225.1 Paenibacillus sp. | reverse complement strand
AGATGCTTACGGCTATGCCTGCCCCGGTCAACCCGCTCTTGCCGCTGAGCTAGCTTGGCGTGATGCAAGTTTTACACATCGCCGGACGGGTATTTATGCCACGATGTTCATTGCCGCTGCAATTGCTGTGGCACACGTGCTGCGCGATCCTATTGAAATAATAAGTACTGCACTGCAATTCGTACCTAGAAGGAGCCGATTCTATGAGATTACTGAGGATTGCCTGCAGATGGTAGCGAATGCAGATAACTGGTTGGAAGCTTATCAGAGCATTAACCATAAGTATGCGAATTATTTCCACTGTCAGGTTTATCAGGAAATAGGCACCTTAATTAATACATTTCGATTTGCAGACAATGTCGGTGACGGGATATGCAAGCAGGTGATGCAAGGCAACGATACGGACAGCTTTGGAGCAACAGCTGGCTCTCTGCTCGGGGTTTATTTCGGTTCTGATAGCTTGGAAGCAAGATGGCTTGAACCTTTCCAAGACCGGATTCATACGGGGTTATCTAATTTTCATGAGCAAAAACTATCCCGTTTGACTGAGCGGATAGGGCGTTTGCCAGAGCTGTTGAACACCCGCCAACATCGAATTCAACCCAGTGAGCTCTATGTAAATGAGAACACAGATTTAGGCTTTTGAGTTTGATTTCATCAAAAAAAATGTTGGAGAAATCTGTTACAATGATTCATTTTTCCATTTGCTTTGACTTCGGAATTTTAAACTGTAAAACTTTCTTCGTATAAGGTAAGAGATTATCCCCTTTGGGGTAAATGAGCAGAAGACTGACCCAAGTTCAAGATGAATTTCTTGGGTTTCTTCTGTTTCTTTGGGTTACTGCAATACGTACATAATTCGGTAAACAGATTACCTTTTGATTATTTTCGACTATCCATATATTACCAGTACCTAGTATAGGGTAATTCCGTAATTGCGTATCCCATAATCCCATAATCCCGTAATCCCTATCGCCCGAAGCTCATACTACCCACGGATTCCACCACAAACACAGGCAAATATTGCTCTCCCATGTCCGTTCCAACAAGCTGATAACCGTTCTGATATTGACCACTAACTAACGCATTACCTGTAACGGAACCCAAGTCTCCTTGAAGCAAAATATAAACCCCATTCGAGTAAGCAANNAGCGCTACATCGGAAGCTGAAATTACCGCATACTCCTGAACAATCTCAGTAAATTGATAGTTGCCATCTACTTTACGATAACGTGCCGTCTGTCCATCGACACCGTCTCCGAGATCTGCGTTAGGTACGAGTATGGAATCATCGGACTGCAGTTCGTAGCTATCTCCAGCCATCGAAAACAACTGTGAAATACCATCCGATTTCATTTCATATGCTGTAAAAAGGGTACGTCCACCTTCGACCTCGGATTCAGCCAGAACCACGGGGGCACCAGAACCTGAAGAGGCAGCAAGCTGGTCATTAAAAGTTAGACTGCGCAGACTTTCGAATTTTGGTAAACTATTTCCAGTTAAAGTAATGACACTTTCGTCGTTATTCATTGCTGCATAATAGAGGACACCATTGCTATCCGTTCCAGCCACAATGACCTTAGTACCATGTAGTCCCTTGCTGGATACGACGTTCTCATATTTGCTTTGCTCTTCACCGCCCGGAAGGNNAAGAGGTATCCTCAAGCGGAGCAAGATCACCATATAGCTGAATAGCTTCAGCATATTGACCTTTACTGGTCATGCGCTTGGCATTTTTCAGTAGTTTAGCTTTACTAGTATCGACTAAGGTTAGAACTTTGGATGAGGTGACCCCTGCTGATCCTGCGAAATTACGATAGGATACAGCATGCCCAGCAAAGGCGGTGATGTTATCACTCTCTAGATCTTTGTTCAGGATGATCTTTCCGCTACTTTCTGCCTGCCCAAGTACCCATGAAGCTTCATAATTATGCTGGTTGTAAGCATTCATCATGGAGAGGGCGGTCTCGAGCATGCCTGAAAAGTTTCCTGTGCCTGCTAAGGCTTTTAATTTAGCTGTATCGTGGCTTTTGAACTTGGAGGCTAGCAATTCACTCTTGGAAGCGGCGCTTCCGTAATAAACATCAGGAATCTGTAATAGATTCCATTTAAAAGAGTCCTCTTCACCCGTATTTCCACTCTGACTCTGAGCAAGTTCGGTAAGAAACTGCTCCTTAAATTTTCGGAAGTAGGTAGTGAACTGGTCAGAAATGCCTGAATCGGTTGATAACTGGCGATAATAGGATTCATAAGGACCACCGGGCTTCATATATGTAGCTTTTAAGCTGAGGAGAGTATCATAACTTTTCATAAATCCGGTGAAATCCTTAGTCGCAGCTTGTGCTTTAGCGGATGATTCCAAGGCATTCAAACCTTGGCGGATGGCCGTGATTGGTGACAGCTCATCAAGTCGCTTCGCAACCTTTTCTTCCATATAAAATATGGAATGGTTTGCCGCCGCTAAGCGATACTGATTCTCTGCACTTATCAGATCGCCTGCAGCATAGAGACGGTCAGCTTCCTTGGTTATTTGTATTTTGTCGGCGATGAGAAAAACCTTCTGTCCAAGCATCACAAGCATGCTTATACACAAAATGATCATAAAGTTTCGCAGGGTTATTAATGGTTTGAACGTCATATAGAGTAGCCTCTTTTTAGTATAAGTTTCACATCTATTGAACTTCCGGGTCCCAGCGGTATTTGGCTTCGCGAATGTCAGCTACTCTATGGTCCAGGCCGTTCCACGGTTCATGGGGATTCGCAGCTATAAGTTTGGATAACCGCATAAAGCGGTCTTTAGGCAGATCTTGCACATATCGGCCGATCATACTGGAATAGAGCAGGGCATAACGCTTCATTCTTACTGCAGCTCCGGCAACTCCCGTAAGGATGGTCATACCACTATTCATTTGACGAATTTCTACTTCATAGTTCTTTACGTATCGTAGTGTACGATCTTTGATCAGATCAGGACGGACCTTAGCGATCTCGCCGATATATTCNNGCTCGAAATCCTTAAGAAGAAGCTGCTCCAGTTCTAAATCCATATCCTTGCGAAGCAAAAAGCCATGCAGCAAGGCGATTCGTTGCCGTGCGATCCGGTCACCGCGAAGCAGGATGGAGAGTTCACGTAGCTTCTCGTAGGCAAGCACATCATCCTCACGGAGTACGGAGACAGCCTCCTGACGGTTGATCTCTAGTCCCTCTTTGATGATGCCAATTCCTCGGCCAAGCAGCTCGTTAAGAGAACGAAGATTCTCGTTCTGCCGTACTTTTCTTTGCGTATAGTACAATAGTCCAGCGAGGAGGATCCCTCCGGCACCACATAACATCATCTGATCTATGCTATTACCAAAATAGACGGAGGCTAGCGTAAGCAGTAAGATGAATAGGAGGCGCGTATGCATTTTTCTTCCTGCGATGGATGCGGCTTGTTGTTCTACCGTAATGAGTGAGGCTTTACCGCAATTGGTGCACCGATCTTCGCCGAGAGCAGTGTATTGCCCGCAGTGGCGGCAAATGCGCAGCTTGTCATAAGCGTAACGAGGAGCTTTGAAAGAGCGAAAGGTAACAGGTCTTTTCTTATTCACGGCCTTTATCGCCTCCGTTCAAAGCGGCCAGTAGGCGGTCGTTAATATCATCACGAGTTAATGGTTTACGTTGGCGTGCAACATAGATGGAAATCTGAATTACGGCAATTAGGAACGTAATCCCAAGAATGACGTATGAAATCATGGAACAGTCCTTTCTCATAGACGCCTCGCAGTCTGGATGGCTCATAGAATGATCACTCTATGCATCATTGCTACTTTGGTCCGGCGGTCCTAAAGTTGAAGTTTACAAGGTTTAATTATATCATAATGGCATACTATTTACAGATTTTAGCGATAGTGCTGAACCTGTCATATGAGCCTAATATAACACAAGAGGAGCCCTATTTATGCTTCGTAAATATCAAAGAAACAGAACAACTAAGACACTTATTCAACGTATCCTCCCGGCATTACTGCTGGCTCTATGTCTTGCTGCTTCACCTTTTGCAGCTGTTCAGGCCTATGCGGCAACGTCGGCGCAATCTCACATTGATGCTGTGCTTCTTATCGATGTCAGCAATTCCATGAAGACTAGTGACAAGAACAAGGTCGCGAATGAAGCGATGAAAATGTTCATAGATATGCTATCTACCCAAGGTGATAAAGTAGGTATTGTTGCCTATACCGACAAAGTGCAGCGGGAGAAGGCCCTGCTGGAAATAAGTTCAGAGACAGATAAACAGGATTTGAAGGATTTTATTGATGGACTGGACCGTGGAGCTTATACCGACATTGCTGTCGGTGTAGAAGAAGCTGTGAAGGTGCTTCAGAATGGTAGCGATCCGAATCATGAGCCAATCATCGTAATGTTAGCTGATGGCAATAACGATTTCAACAAAACAACAGGCCGGACGCAAAGCGAATCGGATAAAGAACTGAACGCCGCTGTGGAGGTCGCCAAGAAGAATGGCTATCCCATTTATACGATTGGACTTAATGCAGACGGCAAGCTGAATAAACAGAAGCTCGCTGATCTGTCCAATGAGACAGGTGGTAAAGCATTTTCGACAGACTCCGCAGATGATCTTCCGCAAATACTTAGTGAAATTTTTGCTAGTCATCTGAAGCTAAAGGTAGTACCTGTGCAGTCGATCACTGCAAATGGGGATTATCAGGATGTGACCGTCAACGTGCCTAACGGCAGTGTTTTGGAAGCTAATATCTCAATTATGTCTTCACAGCCTGTGACAGCGAAGCTAACGGACCCGTCAGGGAAAGAAGTTGGGATTCCTTCAAACAATGTCCTGCTGTCCAAGTCTTCTACTTATAGCTTGATTAAGCTACTGTCACCGCAGGAAGGAGATTGGAAGCTTCAGGTCAAAGGCGTGCCAAAGGATAAAATTGATATTAATCTAGTTTTTAACTATGATTNNGCTTAAGATCGATGCGTTGCCATCAGCAACCTATAAAAAAGGTGATAAAATTGATATTACCTCTCACCTGTTCAGCAATGGTACTCAGGTAACGCTCAGTAATTTGTATCAAGATATGAAGGCGGTACTGCTTGCTACAGATATCGATACAGGTGATGTACAGGAAATCGAACTGGATAACTCCGGGGATGTTTTTAAGGGTACCTTCGAGGTAAAAGAAAGTCATGACTATGAGTTGAAGGTTCGTGCAGAGGAAAGCAGTTTCTATCGTGAAAGTGCTCCTGTAAAAATCAGCGCGAAGGCAGGTGGCGCTGCAACTACCAGTCCTTCGACAGGAACGGGCAAAGAAGAACCTCTGAAAGAAGCTTCGTCCAATACGTTGTATTACATTATAGGTGGTATTCTTCTGGTGTTGGCAGCCGCTGCCGCATGGTATGTGCTGAATAAGAAATCGGCACGTGGTTTTGTTGGACAGCTGGTAATTGAGGTTAAAGACGGCAATAAGGGTGAGAAGACCTACCCACAATATAAGAAGCTTGCTGGATTCAGAGGCAAGTTCACCCTTCATCAGCTGCTGCAATTAGCACCTGAGCTGAAGGAAAGCGAGAGCATTATTTTCACACCAGCTAAGAATGACCGATTGCTGTTACGCAGTGGAGAAGGTATTACTGTAGAGAAATCCGGACGTGCTGCGGATGCCTCGCGTGGTCTCGAGCTGAAGAGTGGTGACCGCGTTTCAGTGTCCCTGCACACGGTAGATAAGACGATTTATCTCGAATATTTAGTATAGAAGTGGTTTTGCAAGAAATCTGAAGTACAGCTTCCGCAAAACTTTTAGGAGGATAAAGCATATGAAACCAGTAGTAAGAGAGCATATACAGCAATTGGATGTATCACTAGGCGGCGGGATTGTCAGCGATAAGATCAGGGTGGATACGATTGATAATCCGATTCTGATTATTGGACTAGGCGGCACGGGCATTGATGCCCTGCTGCGTCTTAAATATCAGATTAACCGCCGCTTTAAGCTGCCGGAAGATCCGATATCCAAGAAGAAGCGGGACAAGCCGGATAATGTAGAGTTTCTAGCTTTTGAAACGAATGAACAGGATCGCGGAAAGAAATACAAAGGGATCGGACTCGATCCACAGAATGAATTTGTATTGCTGGCGAATGCTGAAATCGGCGGATTGCTGCAGAACCGCAGTATCCTTGATTCGTATATCACGGATTGGCTGTCACCCGAGCTGAGTATCACAGATGGTATGAACGGTGCCGCTGGTGTGCGGCAGGCTGGACGCCTGCTCTTGTTCACCAAGATTAATCAGGTTGTAGGAGCGATTGATAAGAAGATCAAGACCTTATCTGTAGGCACGAACAAAAAGCTGATGGTTTTCCTTTTGACAGGTCTGTCAGGCGGTACAGGTAGTGGAGCTTTCCTCGATATTGCCTATATCGTACGCGGTATTATTGAATNNATTTATTTACACCGGACGTGAATCTGTCTAACAAAAGTTTAAGCGAGCACACGCGTGAATATATTCGCAAGAACGGTTATGCGGCGCTTAAAGAGCTGGATTAGGCGATGAATGTGGACAGTCGTGGCGAGCGATTCCAGCAGCAATACGGAAATATTTTGACGGTAAATTCACCGTTGGCTCCATTTAATCTATGCCATTTGATCTCTGCAACGAATACCGAAGGTAAACTGCTAGAGAATGCGTATGATTACTGTATGAACGTAACAGCTGAGA
>DOJM01000188.1:10283-11686 GCA_003529225.1 Paenibacillus sp. | reverse complement strand
GAAAACCTTTGAATCCCGTGTGCCTGAGCCATTGCCAGGTTACGAGAACAGCGAACGTCTGAGTCATGCCAATGTAGTCAAGAATCAAGTGGTAAGTATGGATACAGAGCTGGAGCAGAACTTCCTGGCTCGTGCCCGTGAAGAATATATTAAATCGAAAAAACAGCTGCCTGGCGAAATTGTTGGACGTTTCAGTGAAGAGCTGGAGCGCATCTTCCTGCACCCAGAGCAAGGGCCGTTCTACGTTTCCCGTCTGCTGTACACCGAGAAGGGCTTCTGTATTTTGAAGCTGATTCAGTCTTATATTGAGGCTTTACGTGAAAGCTTGCTGCGTTTGCCACGCGATATTGAGACGGCGCAGGACAGTGCGGATGAGAAGCTAAGCGATGCCCGCAGTGCTTTTGTATCCAAAGAGAAGAAGAAAAATGCCTATATTGACGCTAAAATCAATGAGTATTGGCTGCATGCCGATGTAGAACGTACTGAGCAAATGATTCAATTTTATGAGGACTTATACGAGCTCTTAAACGATGAGAATAGCCGGATTTATGGTGTGTTTACAGAGATTCTTAGTGCACTTAGCTCGATTTTTGCCAAGAATGGGGACATCCTTATCANNGCCGGATATTTCGGCGACGATCTCCAAAATCATGGATCAGAAGGACGGCGACGACCTGATTCGTGACTTCACCCGTGAAATGCTGAAGTACTCCGGACGCTGGGTTAAGGAACAGGAGATTGATATCGTTCGCTCAATTTCAGAGTTCCTTAGTGATAAGTTCGGGGATCTGATCACCCGTTCGATGGAAGATTTCCTTGTGATGAAATTCGGCCATGAAGAGCCGCTGGATAAGTTCGTAGAACGGATTATTGCCGGTAAATTGGACGAAGAGGCTGTACCTACCTTCCACCTTAGCAACAGTTCGGGCAGTTTGCATTTCCCATCATGGGGTTTCGTTTCCGTGCCTGTTAAAGCACCTGGCATCCTGAAAGGGATTCGTAATTATCAGAATAATGCGCTTGGAAAATCGCAATTTACGATCAAAGAAAGCCAAGTGAAAAACCGTATTTTCTGGCTTAACACACGTAATGGTGTGCCACTCTTTGTATACACCCCGCTGCGGGTGTTTGAAGAGAACTACGAGCGGACCATTCTCGATAAGGAAGGGATCGGCCGCCATCTGGTGATGACGGATAAGAACAACTGGACGTATCTGCCTTCTCCGATTCCGGAAAAATCATGGGGTGACACTTACGTCAATTCTCGTGTACGTGATTATAACGCACGTGTGCGTGCAGACTTTGCAAAGGCGTTGGCAAGTGGAGTCATTATCGAAAAAGGTGTAGACGAGAACACAAGCAACAGATACTCTGTTGTGTTCACGAAACCATTTGATATGGAT
>DOJM01000188.1:5157-10262 GCA_003529225.1 Paenibacillus sp. | reverse complement strand
GGAGCGCGAAGGCATTAAAGATATTTTTGGCAGCATTAACAAAGAAATGGCACAGGAGAATCTAATTCGTTCACCGCAACTGATTTCTCGTGTTCGTGTTGAACTAGCCAAATATGCTGAACTGACTGCCAAAGCAACGGAGCTTGAAGGTCTGCTCCATCAATATTTGGACGAAGACAAGTGGATGGACCAATTCATCGAAGCGTTGTACACGGACAGCATTATCAAGAAAGGCGCACTCTACGTTTATGATCGTGATGAAGAAGAAGATGCTTGGGAGCCATTTGCCAACTTGATGAAAGAACGTAGCTACGTGGAGTATGCCGTGTACCGCCATTTNNGAGCTGGATGAGAAGAGCCGCAGCCTTCTGCTGCGTAAGGCAGCTCGTCGTGCGAGTGAAATGACTGCCGCTGAAGACGTTACCCCATTGCTTTATAAGCTGGAAGGGCTGTATGTATCCTTCCTTGAAGCACGCGACAGCTTGGAGTATGAACGGGTAGAGTATGAGAGCGGCGATGAGATGTATAGTTTCTACAAGAGTATGACTAGCAAACTCGGCAGTATCCGCAGAAAGTTGAAATAGGCCTATGATCAAAACACTGGCATTATCTTATAGTGAACAATATGCGGTACAGGAAGAGGCACAGCGCAGTAAAGGGGATGGACGCAGCAGCATCCATTACCCTGCCCTGTTTCTGTTCGTAGGCGACAAGGTTGCTCCGGCCATCGGTCCGGTGCTGGATAGCTGCGAACGGAAATGGGATAACGCCGGCGGTGTTATGGCATTACATGCTGTGTCAGGCGCGAAAAGTGAGGAAACAGACGGAACCAAAAGTGGCTCTGATGCAGGAGGAAAAAACCGGGTGCTGGCCATGGCCTTGCCGGATATGGCAGGGGCAGAGCCACGCACTGTGCGTCATGAACTTTACCGCAAGTTTCACGAGGATACACGTTATCTTGCTGAAATGAATAAAGTTATCCGCCGGTTGAGTAACAGCATTGCGGATTATGGACGTCTATATTCATCTTTTGACGTGATTCATCTTACTATCATTACGCGGGTCGATGACCCGCTTAATGTATTGTTGCCCGAAATCACACTGCTGGCTCGTGCAATACTCAGCCAGTCCTTTAAGTCGGTACAGACGGATCTCTACGCTTTAATCAATGAGCGGGAGCAAGGGGATAATTTTGGATATTCCAGCTCAGTAGGGCTGGCTTTTCTGCGTGAATTGGACAGAATGCAAGCTACGGACTATACGTTTGATACACCGCTGCTTGTAACCGAAGATGGTCTGTCGATACCAGTGAGCCATGGTCCTTCCGCTTTATTTGACCTTGTGTATCTGCTCTCCGATAAGAATGAGCGCGGCATGATGTCGGCTCACGGCATGGATGATAACTATGAGATCATCTCCCATATTAGTTTACTTAAGAACCGTGTCCGCCCGACCTCTGATCAGGCAACCGGACACGGTGGTTATAACAATATGACCTTCAAAAGCGGTATCAGAGGTAGCACAGGAAGACAGGGCTACGCCTCCGCAGGCTTTTCTGGCGTAAGAAGACCTAATGTCCAAATTGCCTTGGCCGTGCTGTATCACGCCTTCCGGCGCCTTGCAGCGGATATGCGTGAAGGTAGTCCATGGACTATGCGCGAGCGTCAATCTCTATTAGGACTGGATCCTGATAGTTTGCGGGAGCATGCTACGCAGCTAGTCCCGGAGAAAGACGGGCTTAGTGAAATGACGGGGCTAATGAGCCATGGACGTCCGTCCTACAATGAGCTGAAGCAGTTGTCACTTCGTGAAGCTGAACAGCAGCTGTTCGGTGATGGGGGCGAAGCTTATTTCCGTAATAATTTTGTCGCAGAGTCTAACCGGAGAGTAGAAGGCATTCATCCTCTTCGCGGATGGCGCACCCTATTGGNNGCGGATTGGACAGCTGATCGCGATGAGGGTGGCAGTGTGCTGCATGCTTTGCGTCAGCATATGACTGGATTGCGTTCAGCACTTGTCTCCGCGCAGGATGAGCTTGAGGATCTTTATGCGGAAAGTGTGGAGCGCCAACCGTTCCAGCGTGTGCCGCTTTTTGACAAACGAACGGTACGCAACTTCATTCATTACTTATTCTCTGCGGTATATGGCAAAAAATACGAGCTATTATGTATGGAAAGTGAGCTTGCGTTGTGCAGTCGTTTGGAATCTGCGCTTGAGCAGCTTCACGTGGAATGTGTGGCTCGTGTGAAAGCTATGGAGACGCTCGAAGAAGAGTTGCGTATTACTGTGATGGACAGCATTGGGCGAACGAACGAAACCACTGGCCAGAACGTGATGGAATACTATCGGGTTGTCACAGAAGAAGTAATGAAAGAGATCGAGTCCCGGCGTGGGCCAGGGATATTTTTTAGTGACAAGTANNTATTTCTAAGCTTTTAGAGCAAGGCAAAAAAGTGGTAGCGGAGCGTTTGATTGGCGTTTGTCAGCGGGAAATATTAACGGCTGATCCGTTTGCTCTATCATTCGAGGAAGAACTGCTGCGGCGTGCAAATGTTGCGGCTGCTTATGAGAACCGTCAGGTTCTATCTAAGGAAGAATTGTTCAAGAGTCTGTACCATAATCTGGAGGATAGCGCGACGATCAATGTTCGTCTGTTCGAATACACGCAAGAGCATCGTCATGAGGAAAAATATTTCTTCGGAGACAGCGCATCTGAATTCCTGCGCTACGCATTTGGTGTGGATGAGACGACTCGCATCTATCGCTTAGGCTTCGTGCATGAACAGCGCAGGAGCGGAGTGGAGAAGTTAAATCTGATGGGTGGTTTCCATTTAGAAGACTTGCTTTATTACCGTAATGGTAAGGTTTATTATGAAACCTATGCTCAGAATGGCTATCAGCTTCATGGGGTGAGTGAAGAGCAGCTTCCTGAGATGCGGTGATTACGTAATAGATGGATATTNNGCACTTTGTGCAATAGATTCATCGGATACAATCTTTAATTAGAGTTCTATTGTATTTGATACATTAGATTTAATTGGATTTCTGGAATAGGGACATTTCTCCTTATTTCCAATGCACATTATGCAATAGAATAGAAATAGATGTTTCTTTTATTCCATTCTATTGTACAAAGTACAATTCAGGTTTCTCCCGGAAAGGAAGTATAACGATGCAGAGAAAAATCAATCTGCTCCTGCTCTTCTTCAGTTTGATCGGCGGCGGGGTCGCCTTTCTTTTTGGCGAGTGGCTGCTAAGCTGGTACAACGATCTGCCTTCCATCTTGCTCGTAGGCATTTATTTTGCCATAGTAGCACTCGGTATCGGCATCGGTTGTCTGCTTGCAGAGATGATCTCGCCACGGCTGAACGGAGCCTCATGGAAGCAGCGTTATCTAGGGCTTTCATGGAAGCTGCTGCCTCTGATGGTTGTCCTTGCGCTTGGAGTTGGAGCATTAACAGAATTCGTTTATGAGCTGAATTTTGGCGGTGCTAAACCGGTTAAGAATGTAGTAATGGCTATCGATGACTCTGGCAGTATGGCACAGAGTGATCCTGATAACAGCCGTTATTCAGCCGCTAAGGCGTTAATTGCACGTATGGACAATGACAATCAGGTATCGGTGGTGACCTTTAACCACGAAGCTGTAGTCGTTCAGCCGTTAACACCGCTCTCAGATTCACAGAATCGTGAGAAGGTGCTGACTGCCATTGATAATTTGAAGCCAACTGAGGGTGGCACGAACATTAGCGGTGCGATCTCGGAAGCACTTAAAGAGATAGACAGTGACGGCAAAAAAAATCAGGGCGCAATGGTTATTTTACTGTCANNGGATCCTGCAGGTACCCAGTTGCTACAAGATATTGCGAGAATAACGGGTGGTCACTATTATGATGTGACAGATACGGCTCTTTTGGGTGATGTATTCCAGCAAATCTATGATCGTTTGGGAGATCGAACATTGCTTACGGTGCGCAGTGATGCTACAGCAGATAGTCCGTACTATGCTGCAGTTCGTATTTTGTCGCTGATGCTAATCGGTGCTGCACTTGGACTCGGTCTTGGTATTATGTTTGACAACCGTCATTTAGCAAAAAGCTTCGGGATTGGCGGCGTAATCTCAGGGTTGTTCGCAGGACTTATTCTGGAATTCGGACTTAGCGGTCATAATTTCACTGACGGCCTAATTCGCCTCCTGGCTGTTCTTATATTGGCTGCAATCATCTCATTATTTACAGGCGTCATTCCAGTAGGAGAAGGACGTATTTACCGTAATAGAAGAAATAATGCAGCTCCTACTCCACCGACAGAAAGCTTCCCTGATCGACGGAGAAATCGGAACAGTAAAGGATTCTAGCAGTTGAAAGGGGATTACAGTAATGAAGTACGCCGAGGATAATGCTTCCGCTCTGGTAATAACGGATGTGACCTCTCAAGTGGATGACCGGTTCTGTACGCTGAGATGGCGTTGGCCGGACGGCGTGCAGGCGGTGTACATCCAAAAGACCTCCGCAGAAGAGGTCTCCATGGGAACCGGGGATATTCCACCTGTCGGAATGAAGCTCTACACTCGTGAGGAATACAAATCTAACAATGGATACCGTGATCGATTGGATGAGATTGGCCTAGTCTCCTATACCATATACGCTCGCCTTGCTGAGAACGGAGAGACGCTGCTGGTGAGGCAAAGTGACGGTGCGAACCGTGTGGTGGTCAGNNTTCCATTCAACAAAAAAGAGGATTATTCGGAAAACAAAAGACCGTACATATGGCGATTACGGCAGAAGTTCCAGTAGCTCGAGATGTCCTCTGTTATGTTAAGAAACGGGGAGGACATCCGGCAGGGAAAGAGGATGGTATTCTCTTTCCCTTTGTACAGGATTTCGCCCCTGGACGCAACGTACTCCCGCCGATTGAGATCGGTAAGGATGATTTTGTACGCATCTTTTTCACCGACGGTCCTAAGTATGGGCTTTATTACGAGTTGGTGCCGGAGTAAGATCAGTCTATGCGTACAAGCGAGTGTTGGACATTGCCTGTCCATAGCAAGATACGCAGATACAACTTTTGGGAGGATGAGTAGATGTCTTTTTTTAGCCGTTTTA
>DOJM01000188.1:0-5088 GCA_003529225.1 Paenibacillus sp. | reverse complement strand
ATTGTGTGTCCGTATTGCTTCACCAAGTTCTCTCCGGAGGATGTAGTCTTTCGGGCTATGCATAGCCGAGAGGACGATGAGAATTACGCGCTGGGCGAGGATGATGCCTTGAATAAATACCGTGAGCGCTTTGGGCTCGATACGGTGGATGACATAGAAGCAATCATTAATCCGGCGGATATTCCGGAAGAATACCATCATTATACCGATCATGTGTTAACAGGGCTTACGGATCGTTATGGAGTGCTCACACGCAGACGGCNNGAGCTGCCTGTGACTGCAGGTAAGGTACCAAGTAACATTATCTCGATTATCGGAGCTTCTCAAGTCGGGAAGTCGGTGTACATGACCGCGCTGATTCACACCTTGCAGCATACGACAGCAGGTCATTTTGATGCCGCTTGTATGCCGCTTAATGCAGAGATTAGCCGTAAGTTCCGTACGCTATATGAAGAACCGCTGTTTGAACGCGGGGATCTGCTAGCTTCAACACAGAAGGAGAAAATGCAGGAGCCGTTTATCTTTCAATTTGTTTTTAAGGATGAAGAAAAGCCGCCACTGACACTTGTGTTCTTTGATGTAGCAGGTGAGGGCATGGTGGATCAGGATTATTTAGGACTACACGGTCAGCATATTAAGAACTCTGCCGGTATTCTGTTTATGGTCGATCCGCTGCAAATCCGTTCGATCCGTGAGAAGATTCATATTAACATCGGTGATCGCCCGGGCGAATGGGTCTCGCAATATGACGAGCCGCGTGATGTTGTGCTGACGATGTTCGGTGATTTTATCGCTTATCAGGAAAAGAGCAAAACTGACATTCCAACAGCAGTCGTTCTTGCGAAAAGTGATATGTTGCATTCGCTGAAGGATGAGGATGGCGATTACATCAAGTCCAACAGTAATGTGTTCAATAACTATGTCCATCGCAAAACATTGAATATGGATGAATTCCATAACATCGACGGAGAAATCCGCAGATTTATTGGTAAGGTGGACAGACCTTTTAAAGATACGATGGATGTGTACTTTTCGAANNCGAATACGGGCTATTTTGCGGTATCTGCGTTGGGTAGTAATCCTGTGAATCAGAAGATTGAGGGTGTAGTAAGCCCGATTCGCGTAGACGAGCCGTTTATTTGGCTGCTGCATAAGCTGAAGTATATTGAGGGGAGCGACGGCCCGTGAATGTTTTCTCAGGGTCTAAGATCACCCAACAAATGTATACCCGCGAACGCCGCGGATTATTTCGTTCCACTGAAGGCTTTGATACAGTAGCGAAATCGGACAGTCTGGACAATAATTTTATCAAAAAAACACTACATCCCTTCTGTCTCTACGATGCTCCAGCAGAGCTGGCCGCGCGTGGGGANNTGAAGGATGAGTCTCAATATCCTAGTGCGCTGCACCTGTTCCATGCAGAGAATGGCGACACGGTTATTGGGGTGAGTCGTTATCAAGCGACGGATTTTACGGGTCAGCGGAGCGCCTTTTTTGCACATAACTTTGTAGTTCCTGCCTCACGTTCAGAGGAGATTATTCAGAGCTACGGGGACTTTCTGCATGCTGATTTCGCAAAAAGTTATGAAGGAGAGCTGGGCGGAACCTTGCCGGAGCTGTCTGCTATTCCAGTTATACGTACGGATCGGCGCCCTGATCCTATAGCGGGATTACGCTTGTTAGGGATTGATGAAGTGATATTTAAGGCATTGCTGCAAGCGGTGATGCTCTCTGTGGCAGGTAAGAAAAAAATCTATATCGCTCTAAATGTACCTATCACAGAGCTGTCCGCACGTGCGGTGGAGCTTACAGAGATTTTATATAGCGTGTTGCCGTATGAATTCCGTCGTAGACTAGGCGTGATTACGTATGCTAATGAACCGCAAAGCCGTAAATATATACATCTTAGCTTTGTAGAAAAAGGTTCGCTCCGCCCCGGTGATCGCAGCATCGAGAAGGATTTCACCTTCGATTTAGTTTCAGGACGGATGGGGAATGTAGATTTTGGTGAGTCCCGTCAGCCGTATGCTGATCTGGTTTGGAAGCTTTTACTTCTGAATCCAGGGGATCTTGACGATTTCGTAAGTTTTGCCGATCAGATCCTGCGTGGAGAAAGTCCTGAGCATAAACTATCGCTCGCTCTTTATAATGAGTTAGCCGTATTTTATGAGATTGAGCAGGGGAATGAGCACTTATATACAGAGAACAAGAGCGCAGTGCTGAGTGGTTTGCTCACTTATCTTAAAGCGGAGGGAGCTATTCATTCCAGAATCCGACTGAATGATATTTTCTTGGAGCGGTTCGACCGAGAATTTGATTTAGTCCGGCAAAGGAATGTTCCGGAGCCTGCTATTATGGAGTGCTTTAAGGATTATTTTGTGCTCAAAGATCATAATTACAAAGTCAGAATCGTCGATTATTTCATTAATGGAATGCTTCATAGCTTGGAAGCGGGCCGGAAGGATATCTTGAGTGCCGCTTACGGNNATTGAGAGTAATGATGAGTTAAGTGCAGCCTACTTCCAGCGCGTGATGTCTGAAACTTATTTCCGTAAGCAGCTACTTGAACCTTATATGGAGACAAGACTAGCTGCTGCATCTAAATCTGCGGACATCCTGAATTTTGTGCTCCATTGGGGCCGTTTTCTGCCAGCTGCGTTAGAGCAGCCCTTTGCTCAGGATGCCGTTAGGGACTATTTGCTGGAAAAGCTACAACAGGAAACTGATCCGGTTGCTGCCGTGGCGGAAATTCATGGCACTGTAGATAAAGCAGAAAAAGATCGACGTAGAGGTACAGGCGTTTCACCTAAAGTACTTTCGCTCATGCTGGAGCTTTCCGCATCTGCTGATAGATTCTTGTTGAACCGACTATCCCTTACTGAAATGACGCAGGAAGAGTTACTTGAGGTTGTTTTCTTACGTTATGGCAATATCGTGGAGTGGCAACCGCCACTAGATAGAATTAGCAAGCAGAAAGAAAATGCACTCCGCGCTGCTTATCGCTGGTTTGGTGAAGAGAAGCCGAATGAAGAGATTTTTGCAGGCTTATCTCCGCAGGAACTAGACGATGTACAGCTGCTCGGTCGCCGTTTACTGAAGGAAGCTCGAGTGCTAGAGCCTTTTGAACGTCTGCTTTTAGCCTTCTATTACACCAGTCAGCGCGAGGGTGGTCCGCTGGATTATGACGCACTCCTGGAATTAGTAAAGAATAAAGCCGGTACGGATAAGGATGTTATCTATCGATTCTTTGCATGGTCTCAAGGGAATTCTTTATTTACTATATCGAATAAAAAGCTTTATCCGGGTTACCGCCGGGCGATTCTGAAGTATTTCCAGAGCAGTGACCGCGAAGCCTTCAAGAATCGTGAGTTCCGTAAAAGCTATGTCGCTACAGCACGGCCTGCTCTTCAAAATGTGTACAATGAAGCTCGCTCCCAGCTCGCTTCCCCGCTGGCGCGCTGGATCAGCCGCAGTCGATTTCGACTCCTGATCTCCGGTTCCATCACGGGCATTCTGGTGATTATCGCAATTATCGTATTCAGTATGCTGCGTCCGGATGATCCAAAGACGGCTCTGCCGGGGACAAGCCCTGAGCCGACACCCGTTCAGAGTGCAGGCAATGAACTGCCTCCGGCTTCAGTATACTTGAAGGATCAGAGCGTCGAAGGAGATAAGGGGAGCAGCATATTGGTGTTCACGTTTGCCAACGCGGATGATTGTGTGCAATTTAATCCGCCGGAGATTAGTCTGATGACTTCATCCAATGTGGTGGATAAGAGCTTTAAGGTCGCTGCTAGCAATGGAACTTGTCCAGTTCCGTCAGCGGATGCCACAGGCACTACTGCTGAAACGGCTGAAGGCGCAGACGCTACTAACGCAGATGTTGATGCCTTACCGTCTCCTACCCCGGTATCTGATGCGGATAATAAAACAGTTGAGCCATCCGCGACAGCTGTCACAGAAGGGGTACAGCCATCCTATCAGGTGGAGGTTACCTTAGAACCGGGAGCGACTATCGTAGAGAAAAGTATGATCAAGGCGGGAAGATTTACATTGATTGTAGATCCCGCTCCAAAGGATACACTGGGTGTTAACTCAAGTGCTGAACCTTCGCCAACTGCAAGTCCGGAAGGAACGGCTGAATAAAGGAATTTCTGATCAGCAGGACGATGCCGAAAGGTTTGGTTCTGCTGTTCTTTTTTGTTACTCATACAAAGCTTTTCTATAGACATGCTATGTATTAATAGATATGATTATGAAAATAAGGTAATACCGCCCTTCATAGGGCGGTCTTTATGTTGTGCGCTCTTATTTTATGTAGTATCCATTCCTTTATAGAAAGAGGTTGAACAATGAAGAAAATAGTCACCTCCAAGTTTTTTGTACTTGGACTGGCCATATTCATGGTCATTTCAATTTTAGGAACATCTCTTGCTCCGGCAGGAACCATTTTCGCAGAGGCAAGCGTTAGCGCCGGACTAGATGAATCTAGTGATTCTGCTGCTCAGGCGGAGCGAATTAATGTTGCGGATGCGACCTATACAGCTGCAGAATTTATTCTAAAGGGTGGCGTGCAGTCGGATTGGCAAGCGATTGGGCTGGCTCAAGCGGGATACAAACTGCCAGCAGGTTACCGTCTAGCTCTTGAGAAAAAGGTGAAGGATGCAGAGGGGAATTTCGCGAGCGTAACGGATTATGCGAGAATCGTACTCGCAGTAAGAGCGGTAGGTGCTGATCCTACCAACTTTGCTGGAAGCGGAACAACACCTGGCTATAACTTAATAGAGAAGATCTATAATCATGACAAAATCAGTGGACAGACACTTAATAATCCAGTATATGCTTTGCTCGCACTGGACTCTGGTAAATATAACATTCCATATCACGCGAAATGGACAGCGGATAAGCTCATTGCTGAGATTCTTTCCAAGCAAAATCAAGATGGCGGCTTTGCCTTAACGACAGGCGCTAGTGAGCCAGATATGACAGCGATAGCTTTGACCGCTCTAGCGGCACATAAGCGTAATCCAGAAGCTTACACAGCAGGGCTACAAGCCGTATCCTGGCTATCTAATGCTCAGGATAGTC
>DOJM01000189.1:3861-5614 GCA_003529225.1 Paenibacillus sp. | reverse complement strand
TTGTGGATATTGTCCTGGCTGATCACCAACGACTGCTTTATCTACTTTGACCTGAGCTGCTGCAATCGCTGCTTCTAGCGCTGTTGTATCCACTTCAGCTGGTTCTTCCCCAGTAATCTTTGCATCATCAAATGCTTTTACCGCTGCTTGAAGTACTTCGATTGCTGCTGTCACTTCTGCTTGTGTTTTTGCTGTATCTACAACATCCTGTGCTGCTGCAATCGCTGTTTTTAATGCCTCTACTGCTGTTTGTGGATATTGTCCTGGCTGATTACCAACTACTGCTTTATCAGCTTTGAACTGAGCTGCTGCAATAGCTGCTTCTAGCGCTGTCGTATCCACTACAGTTGATTTAGCACCGTAAGCTTCAAACTCACGGAAACCTGCCCATGCAGGGTTAATACCCAAAGCCGTCACTTTGATAAATTTAACATGATTAGCTGACCAAGTATCTTCTGTAACACTTTGAGTAACTGGAGTATCCCACTTATTCACTGTTTCGTTCCAGGTTTGGCCATCAGAAGAGACTTCTATTCTGTACTTCATCGTACCTGAAGCGGATTCCCAAGTCATCTTTGAACCCGTAACATCGTACTGTGCTCCCAGATCAACCTTCCACCATTGTTCAGTACTTGGATCATTTGTACTCCAACGAGTTGATGTTTGGCCGTCATTCCCCATCGCTGCCGTATTGCCAGACTGCTGACTGCTTGCGGTTGCAGGCTTCTTCAAAGCAATGTTCGGATCTTCTTTGACTGTAATTTCTGCAATAGCTTTTTTATTCGTACCTTCTATCGTACCATTTACAGTAAATTGACCTTCTTTGTTAATCTGTTCATCCATAATAAGATCCCACGTCACAGCTACAAAACGCTTTGAATTATCACTCATCGTTACTTCGAACATGCTTGATAAAAGCGGTTTCACGCCAATAAATGTGCTCATTTTTATTTTAGGAATTTCACTAATTGTAGCTTGGCGCTCCGTAACTATAACAATAGCCTGTGCTTTGATATTAGTACCTTCTACTGTACCCTCTACTTTGAATGATCCAACATTCTGGTAGCTACCTTCAGCTATTTCATTCCAAGTTACAGGTACATTCGCAACTGTACCAGTTGAGGTCACCATCTTAGCCGTTGCTGGCATCATAGGTGCAGTTCCTACTATCGTGTAAACCGTCATTACTTTTGCATCTACGATATCTACTGCCCCACTCGCTGTTACGGTTACAGTTGCTGTAATCGCTGCAGCTTCAACGCCATTAATATGTCCTATTACTTCAAATTCTCTTTCTTCAGCATATTCTGAAGGGGTAATGGCTGGCCATTGCACTGGCAAATCCATTTCTGTGNNCATACCAACTGCAGTACTAACTGTAACGGTATTTGGTCCAGTTATGGATGGAGCTTCTTGAGCAACTCGCATTTCAGCTACAGATGCGTAATTGCCACGTCCTTCTAATGCTGTTAACTTAACGTGAGTAATTGGCTTCGAACTGTCAATAGCTATTTGTTTTGTATTAATTGTCTTTTCCCATACACCTTCTGAAACAACCTTTACAAAACCTTCAGCATCTGCATACTTAACATATAAGTCATATTTTGTAATGAAGCCATTACCATTAGCTACACCGCTACTATCAGTCTGCTGTCTTGGCGTTACATCTACTCTGTTTACACTGTAAGCTTTACCTAAATCAAGCGTAATGGATTGTGGTAATTTATCACTTCCATTCCAAGCTGTGTGCCAC
>DOJM01000189.1:400-3837 GCA_003529225.1 Paenibacillus sp. | reverse complement strand
GCACTTGCAGTGATACCATCTACAGGTATAACTGATAAATCAACAGGTGTAATTTGTGGTGGTTCAATCGTAGCATCCTTTGCTTCTTTAACCACTAGATCATCAAGGATAAAGTCTCCTGCTGAACTCCCAGTAGTATTCCTTGTTCCAATCCAGAAATCTTCTGTGCTTGCTGTAAATTTAACCGTAAACGGTGTAGGAACAGTTACCTGTGGCATTGGTACATTCATCACTTCCTTAGTACCGTTACCAACAACGAAATTAATCTTCTTATCGAACTGACTTTCATATTTGAAAGATACTTCGTAAGTTGTTCCTTTATCAAATCGTAGAGTCTGCGGTAATGTTCTCATGATCAGACCGCTACCTGTTTTATGTGACTTAATGGCCCATCCTCCATTTAATACGTCATCAACTTCTTTTCCATTCCAACCTTTCTGGGTGTATGGAGCGTGTAATTCTGATAAGTGAGTACGTGGATCACTTACTCCGTCAGCATCTGCTATGACAAATGGAGTCAACCCTTGGTCCACATGCTCAAAATCTTCTGCTACGACTATCTCTGGAGATTGCGGTACAACTCGCTTGGTAGGTACGCAGCGAACATCGTCAAAGGTTACAATTGCTGTTCCTCCAGCTACCTTCAAGTACAATGTAGCTGTATCCTGTCCTGCTGCAACATCAAACACGACTCTCATTCGTTGCATATTGGTGCTGTGCTTGGAGTCAGCTGAAATGTAGTTTTGCAGCGGTGAACTTTCCGTATAGTTCGTGATGTCTGCTCCGCCAAAATCTTTCACGCCAATCGTCGTTCTACGTTTTGCATTTCCTGCCGTGTTTGGATCAGTTGCATTTGTACTGTTTGGCGTATTTCCTACCTGAACATATATGGAAGCCGAGTAGGTTCCAGGGTTCAATCCTGATAACTCCGTCTCTAATACAGTCTCTTCCGTATTTTCTTTGACGACTAATTCATATTGTCCACGATGGTTACGTTCTACGGTTGCAGCACTGTCTCCACCTTTGATAATCGACCAGTTGTCTAATGTTCCGCTGTTGAAGCTTGGGTCCTTTGCAGGCATCGCAAATCCCCAACTCATATCTTTAGCAGTTACAGACACATCACCTTTGTATACAACGTAAGCCTGTTTTGCTTTAGCATCAATCGTAATTTTGCCATCAACTACGCTTAATTCTTTTGCTTCTTGCTTACCCGTGTCAGTTAATGTATATAACTTCACTGTTGATACATCGTTCCAGCTATTTGGAAGCTCCCAAGTCGTTGATCCGCCACCTTCATTGTAGTGGTACAGTTTCTCTTCAACTTTAGCCAATTCACTATCTGTCTTATCAGCATTTGGCGACCACGGCAACAAGTATTTGAGGTTNNTCATCATAAACATTACCGTCACTTGTTCCTTTTTGAATTCTCACATCTTCTTCAAGAAGCTTTTTACCATCTTTCGTGAAGGTTCTTTTTCCATCATTTTTTCTTTCAGCAACGACATTTCCTTCAAATTCGACTCTTCCCACATTGTTGTTTACATCGTACTTCGTCATCGGGAAGCTTTGCAGATATTTCGTTGGCAGATTTGTTTTGAATACAATATCAATCATTTCATCATAATCTACTCTACCCTGCCATCCTTCCGCATCATTTGCCTCCGTACCGCCTAGGATTGGATGGCGAGCGATCCACGTATCTTTCTGGTGATTTCGCACAAATCTAGCGATATCACTGCTATAGCCCTTGATGCTCTTACCGCCGTAATCATAGTCAACTGACCAGTGATTCCAAACGGCATCATCTTCTAATACATTTGGAAACTCCGTCGTAAGCGTCCAGCCAAAAGAATTCACTTCTCTTGCAAATCTTCTTCCGTTAAAGCCCTGCTCATACCATGCATCCGCATAAATAAAATCAAGTGTTGGCGCATCGTCTTTTAACATCTGTAAACGGTTCAGTCTGTTGCCAGAATAAACTTCTCTACGGTATGTTGGGTCATCAAAGTCATAGGATGGATCAAGCCAGTCCCAACCGCCTTTATTGATATTTACTAATTGATCATCAAATGCCTTTGCTTCCGGGTGAGCACCTGTGCCACTAATATGTACACCCATAAAAGCATTATAGTTCTGCGCTTCTCTTACAAGCGTATCCATATCCTTCTGTCCGCCCTGACGTACACCGATATGTCCGCCGTAATCCGGATGTGCGGAGTCATGCCCTTCTGCTTGGTAACCCTTTAATTCCACCCACTGTCCAAGCCCATCCGTTGATAGATATATTTTCTTTGTTTCATCTAAAGTCTTTAAGAATGGGTTAGTTGCCTGGCTGCCAAAGTTCATCGGTATACGGTGAACAACAAGTTCAGACATTCGATCGCTGCCTACAGGATTGTTCATGATATCACGGAATGCAACAGCTGCATCCTGCCAATCCATTTTCGTATCCGCATTTGCATCCGCTGTGATAACGACCTTACTATGTNNTATTTCCACGATATACCCATGAAGCACTCCACAAAGCTGTACGGGAGTAATCCGTTTTCTTGGTCGTCTGTTTCACAATCCGGTGATTGTCATTATCTCCATCGGCATTTGTATCACCATAGGCATTCGACCATACACCTGCTGCCAGTTGATCATTGTTAATAAACGCGTAGATATAGTTTTTTGGTGTACTATCTACCGCAGGAGTACCTGATACATCTTGATACACATCACCTTTTTTATAAACAGCGTTTTCCATTCTGGAACCGGCAAATTTAGCATTCGCTTCTGTGCTTCTAACCGATACCAAGCTATGGTTTGGGATTTCAATAGTATGGATTCTCTCTGTACCATTTTCTTCCACATTCGTCACTTCGAAATCAAGTGAATTTTTCACTACTTGCATTGTTAGCTTAATGACTACATNNAGTAGGCTTTGTCTGCCTCTTCTGTGTACTTTACTTTCGGTATATAGTCTGTCCCGTTAATTCTTATTGTGTTTAGTACATCTTCTGATCCATTTAGAACTTTATTGTTGAATTCATACTTTATTACTCTTGGAAAATTCTGATCTAATTGAACTGACATTATATTTGATTCAATGATTCCATCATTAGCTGCAGCATTCGCAATTCCTGAAAATGCAGGAATTGTTGTGCTACTCAGCTGTGCAGAGACTACCACAATGGCTAAGTTTTTAATTACCTTTGACAGTGACATTTTTATCCTCCTTCGAGTTCAATCTATTCCATGCCAATTGCTCTTAATTGATCTTTCGTGTAATTGCCATCGATTCAGCATCACCTCCTTTGAGTCGAACGAACTGAAACCGCTTACAAATTTACCAGTATCATTGCTTGTCATGCTGACTGTGGAAGAGATCGCTTATTTTTTTGAGAATCTGAATATAATGATGAATTCATGGAAGTATTCATAGGAAGGAG
>DOJM01000189.1:0-314 GCA_003529225.1 Paenibacillus sp. | reverse complement strand
AATGCTATATATCTGTTTGGTGTCATTCTTAAATGAGGATAGTCATTGGGTGTAGGATTTCAAATACCTTGATCGATATTGTGAAAAGAGAAGAGTCAATCGACTTTATATGTGTTCATCTTACTCTCCAGCCACTGGGAAGTTAATGACGATAATTTGGATTTATTGATAAATTTTACGGAAATCGGACAAATAAAATCTTATTAGATCGTGTACCCTGAGCTCCCCTCTCCGTCGCATCCGAACCTCCTGATTTCATAAAAATATACAAAGAAGATCGCCTACACTCGTGTAGGCGATCTTCTTCGAAGTTA
>DOJM01000470.1:12402-12638 GCA_003529225.1 Paenibacillus sp. | reverse complement strand
CTTACCCAGATTGTTGTAGCCATTGCCTTCCACGGCTTCATCAAACTGGCAGACGGGTCTAAAGGAACAGAAAGTGCAGGCTGTCTCTTGCCCAATCCGATAGGGCTCAATTGCTACATCACCTTCCGTAATACGAGTCCCGATATCCGAGATCGTTCCCCGAACGGAAGACAATAAGTGCCCCCATTGCTCTGGTGTAGCTACAGACGCACTGCTATAAAAGCTGCCATCAGCCT
>DOJM01000470.1:11259-12257 GCA_003529225.1 Paenibacillus sp. | reverse complement strand
TCCAGATAGGTCAGCATCTGTAGCGATAATCCATAGTACACCTCGTGCAGCTTAAGGTCTTTTTGACTCGATTTATAATCAATTACTCGCAGAAGAATTCCATTCTCTCCACGCGCCATGTCTACTCGGTCAATCCGTCCAACTACCTCCATCACACAGCCATTCGGCAGCGTAATTCTTAAAGGAGGCAACTCCTTATCCGGTCCAAAATCCAGCTCCAGCCCTACCGGCTCAAAGCTACCTCGGCGGGCATGCTNNCATCAGAATTTCACCCTGCAGCATCGGCGATAGTCGTTCAACCGTCTCACTTGCCTCACGCCGACATTCCTCTGGAGACAAGCTTCCCCAGCCGCGGCCCTCTTCTTTCAGTCTGACCGCCATGTCACTTAACGCAGCATGGAACAGTTGTCCAATATCAGGTGCTTGCAGCTTATATAGCTGGCGTTCCTTCAGTCTAAGTCCATAGGATGCAAAATGGGAGAAGGAGCAGGCAACAAACTTCTCCATTCGGGAAACACTGCCTCTCAGTGTCGATCCACCGTACAATCTAAGGCTTGTTCCACGCTTTAGCTTCGTTCCCATGTTACGATAGAACAATGAACTGAGCAGACGTTTCAATTCGAGACTACGGATATCATCAGCAGCGAACCAGTTATACACATCCCACCATAATTCAGGTATCTCCGTCCCCTGGCGCCACTGGCGTAGCTGTTTAATCAATGCACGAAGACTCTGTTCTGGATGACCAATGTAACCGAGGTGAATAGAATCTCTGACTTCTTCTGGTAGTCCTGCAGAGGGAAGTGCGGATAAGCTATGCTCTTGAACCCTTGGGAACATTCTATGCAAATGACGGATTACCTCGGAGGGAAGAAGCGCCTTGCCCTCATCATCAGCTGTAGCGTAGCTAATCCAGAGCTTTCGACTTCCTATCGTTAGCGCATTATAGATCAAAAACCGCTCGTCCAGCAGTTTACGAGAAGCACCAGGAGCAAGCT
>DOJM01000470.1:5333-11184 GCA_003529225.1 Paenibacillus sp. | reverse complement strand
GAGCGCGGGAGGAACAAGTCCCATCTTAAGCTCAGCAAGTCCTGTTTCTAGGACTCCGGTGAACACATCAAATTCAAGTCTCTCGTTGCCCATCATCTCGACGATCTGATCTAGCAGATCAAGCACTGCTCCCCACAGCTGACTATGTTCTCTAGCCTTCTCGGGTTGCCCCTTCTCCATAGAACCGACACTAAGTTTCTCCAGCTTTCGAGCAACATCCGTCTCATCAAGCAGCTTGTACACTGCGGTACATAGTTCAAGGCCGCTTCTACTCTTCTGTATCCGTTTCTCAAAAGCAAATAGAGGACCCGTTATACTAGCACGGCATCGCTCCATTGTAGCAAGCAGTTCTTCATCCATCTGTCTGCCGCCTTNNCAAGCTAGGAATCCCTTTCCATGAACGGCCATCCGTCCAGCGATACCCTTGAATCCCACAAGCCAGCACATAATTCTCTAAGGCGTCCATATCCTCACGCGTAATACTACCGTCCAGCGGTAGCAAAAGCTCTGTCTTTACACAGCGGAATACATCCTCGAAGCGCCAGCGTCGACGCACCACATCCAATGCAGAACGTACAAACTCTACCAATGGATGGTGCAGCTCATTTACCTTCTGGTCCAGAAAAAATGGCACTCCGAAATCTTGGAACAACGGTTTAATCAGTTGCTCGTAATCTCCAATATTACGCATCAATACGGCCATTTCACCATATTTTGCACCTTCATCTCGCGCCAGTCTGATCATTTCACGCAGTGCTCCCTCAACCTCTGCTCTGTGAGAAACTGCTGCGCCTATAGATACCGCTTTATTTGCCAGTTCATCTGCACCCATCCAGGCTTTTCGGCGGTCATATCCTCTTTCGAGATGAGCAAGAACAGGACTTTCTTCAAAACGTGGAAGAACCGCCGGCTCCAGAAGCTCGTCCCACACATCAATGCCTAGCTCTTCAGCTATTCCACGCAGTTTAATGTAAGTAACCGCCGTTGGGTGAAATAATTCAAGCTCATTCAACTGATCTCCATAGGGATAGGAGCGATCAAGTGTAAGTGAGATGGTTAGCTTCGACGCTTGCTGCATTAATTCTCGAAGCACTACGAATTCCTGCGGAGTAAAGCCGTGGAACCCATCTACCCAAATCTCCGCCCCGCGAATGTAAGAGGAATCAGGAATATGCTCAGCTAGTTCCGCTAAACGATCCTCTTCGTCGATATAGAGGCGTGACATTTCCTTCTCTAAATCGCTGAATACCAGCTGTAAATCATCCAGCTTGCCTTCAAGAATAGGACTTCTTGCAATAGCGCCTCGCATTGCGGATAACTGCTCCTCTAAATCAGAGGTAGCCAAGCAGCAACGCTTCATCTCCGTATGCAGTTGATTGAGCCGTTCAACAAAACCTGGTCTGTCGGCAGAGGCACCGAACAATTTCAGTTCCTCTTTACGGCGACTGATGATTTTGTAAATCAACATCTTTTTACCTTCTTCACTGATAGGCAGACTAGCGCTGCCTCCAGTTTCCTGTTTCACTCGATAGGCAAGCCGAGAAAAGCTCAGTGTCTGCGCCCGAATGCTTCCCTTCACATTCCCTACGGTCAGAAGCCCCCGTTCTGCTCCNNCAAGAATAATAATTGGCGCGCCAAGAGGCTCCTTCTCTAATGAAGATGAGATAGACTCCCATATTTTTGTTGTCTTGCCACTACCCGAGCGGCCTAGTAAAAAGGTTACTGACATAAATGATAGACTCCTTCCGTAGCGGAGAAAATGTATATGATACAGGGTGAAATACCCACCGTTTGATAATGTTCAGATGAAAAAGTTCAGTCGTTCCTCGTCCCCTCAGTATAGCATAACTGCACAAATCAGAACATGCGTTTGCTAGTATTTTCTAATGATTTACAATAATAATCTTGTAAATCCCGAATTCAACTCTTTTCAGAACATAGCAAAAAATCCGTAAAGAGAGGCCTCGATCGAAGACTCCTTTTACGGATCAAAAATCCATTACCTATATGAACAGCCAGCTTATTTCTTACTCCGCACTTCAAAAATCGCAAACTTCAGATAGTGTCCTTCGTTNNGCGGATGGTCTTTGCCTGCGGCACGCCATTCCACAAGTCTCAATACTTTACCTGCATCTTTAGCTGCGTCGGCAATCGTTTCGAGGAACAGATCCGGCTGCATGTGGTAAGAACAACTTGCGGTAACCAAATATCCGCCTTCGTTCACCAGCTTCATGCCGTGCAGATTAATATCCTTGTAACCACGGCAGGCACCTGCTACTGCACTTTTAGTTTTCGCAAACGCTGGCGGGTCTAGGANNGTTCTGCCTCCACCTGCTGTCATCGGCTTGGAGGTATCGGTTTTGGTTGCTTTGCCTCCGGATTTAGCATTTGTAGTCGCTACTGTTGATTCCATTCCGTTTGCAACCGTCGCCCGCTCCGAACGTTCCTCCAGCCCTTTAACCTGATTGCGCAGGTAAGCAAAAGCATCATCCACTACAAATTCCACTCGATCACTAAAGCCATTCAGCTCCACATTGACTTTGGCACTCTCTATGGCATGAGCGGAAACGTCAAGGCAGGTTACTTTTTTCGCGCCATACTTGCAAGCATGCAGAGTGAAGCTGCCTGTGTGCGAGAAACACTCCAGCACTGTAGCACCATCCCAATAAGGGAAGGTTACGTGTTTACCACTCTTATTTACCGGCAAAGTTTGTAACGAGCCATCTTCTGCTTCGATTTCTTGCAGCGTAATGCCACTTCGTCCACCCCAGCCCTTCATGAGTGGGGCAATGGATGCTCTATTCTCACGCTGATCAAAGAAGTAGCCTGTCTTCTGGCCCTCTTCGATATCTACTACCAGCTTTAGGCCATTCTCACTTACCGTAACATGCCGTGGGCATTCCCCGTACAGCACACCTGTAGTCTGCTCCATCCCTTCCAGTTCGCGCACGCTAACATCACTGCGTTCATAAATACCACGCGGTGCCATAACCTGTACAAGTGCTTCAACAATCTCTGTACGGCGCTTGTCCATTCCGAGTGTAAGGAGCTGTACAACCAAAATATCTCCGAACCGATCCACAATAAGCCCTGGCAAAAAGTCCGCCTCACCATAAACCAAACGATATGCATCTGCCCCAGGGAGGAAACGTTCTCTATGTTGCAGACAATTCGTAAACCGTTCTACGAAAAAAGCTGTATCCATGATCGCCAGTGGTCCCTGCGATACAATTCTCACCCGGATTTGCGATGCTGGATTGTAATAGCCCACGGCCAAAAACCGGCCTTGATGATTTAGGACATCTACTAATCCCCCAGCCTCTGGGTTTCCTTCTACTGATGCAACTTCACCTGCGTAGACCCATGGATGGCCCTGTTCCAGTCTTTTTTTACGATTGCGTTCTAAAATAACCGATGCCAATGACTTCAACTCCCTGTTTTTCTAAAAATGATTTTATACATGTCCTACTCGTTACTTTCATATATTGGTGTACAACCCTCGTCCAAAGGAGTATGCCCTATGTTCCGTGAACTGCTTTTCCCTATCATATATGGTCTTGTCATTTTTCTGGCTGGCATGAAGTTAATGGAAACAGCGTTATCCAAGCTTGCGGGTCCACTGTTAACTACAAGCCTGAATAAGGCAACCTCTACACCTATCAAAGGCTTGATCGCAAGCAGTGTACTGTCAGCTCTGCTTCAGAGCAGCACGGCTGTAACTGTGCTCACGATCGGTATGGTGAATGCCGGCCTGCTCACCTATGCTCGTACACTTGGCATTATCCTAGGCAGCAACATCGGCACCACATTGACCACAGAATTGATCGGACTTCAGATCAATTCCATGGCATCGCCACTGCTGGCTGCCTCGCNNCATCACGGGCGGCAGCACTATGCCGGAAAATATCAGAGCCGCTGCAATTCATCAGCCTGGCTGTATCTGGATTCGCCCTAGTCCTATGGGGAATTGCAGTTATGCAGTCCATTGGCGGGACACTTCAGGAGAGTGGCCTATTCCTCTGGTTCCTGAATCACGCTACCACAAGTGCCCTATGGGGACTCGCCGCTGGCGCCTGCTTAACTGCCCTGTTACATAGCAGCGCAGCAGTTATCGCCATGGCCATGGGCATTGCTGCCTCGGGTGCCATGCCGCCAGAGCTCGGCATAGCCATCGTGCTCGGTGCCAACGTCGGTACCTGCGTCACGGCAGTCATCGCTTCCATCGGCGGCTCGTCTTCTGGCGTCTTTGTCGCTTGGTCGCATGTTGTACTCAATGTAAGCGGTGCGCTACTGTTCCTACCTCTTATTGGACCCCTACAAGCAACTGCTGCATGGATTGGCGGAGGAGCTGCCTCACAAATCGGCCATGCACAGACTATTTTTAATGTAGTATGCTCGCTAATCGCACTGCCATTATGTTACCTGCCTGTATGGTCAAGACTGGAGAAACGTCTTCAATCGTAACAATATACTGTAACGCCTGATCCCAAACTTTCCACAACTGTACTATTATACTTCAATCGAAAATATTATAAAACCGCGATCCATCGTAAAAAGTGATTACTGTCGAAGATATTGCGATCAGAGCGAATAAGATCAAAGCAATATAGTCCTTTCTTGAGAACGGACGACTGCTGTACCATGTTCGTTTTCTCTTAGTTCCGAAGCCACGTAACTCCATAGCCGTACTAATATTCTCAATTCGCTCAATGCTAGTCAGAATCAAGGGCATTAGAATGGAAATGATATTTTTAAGCCGCTTAGGCAGCTTTTCTTTTCTAGAGATGTCTATTCCCCTTGCCTGAGCAGAGAACGATATATTCTCATAATCTCTTTGAATATCCGGAATGTACCGCAGCGCAAGCGATACAGAATATGCAATTTTATAATTCACACCAATCCGGTTTAAAGACGCTGCGAATTCACTAGGATTTGTCGTTAGAAGGAACAACAGTGCCATGGGAATGACTACTGCATACTTAAGGGCAATATTTAATTGATAGAACAGCTGCTCATATGTAACGGTATACCGACCTACAAGATGAACAATATCATGACGTGAACCATAAACCTTTACACCTTCCAAAGGAGAAAAAATAAAGATAGCTATATGATTAAGCACAAAGAAGATCAGGATAAAATATAGTACGAAAGCATAATCCTGAAATTGAACTTTAGAAACTCTAAAGGCAATCAAACTAAATAATAGCATCACTATTAGACATCTTGTATCATATGTAATCATCCCTGTCACAGACCACACTATAAATAAAATCAGCTTAGTGGCGCCTGNNCTTCGTAAAAGTTAACATTGTGGCCTTCATCCGCCCCGGTTCCTCCTGTCGTATGCAATAAATCTTCTTACGAACTCTTCTGGCTGATCCAATTGAACCCTCATAGCCAATGTAAATAGTGAGGTCTCCTTCAAATTAGCATTCCTCACTACTTCTATATTCGTTAATACTCGCTCAGGGCTATCATCAGCAAGCTTAACACCATCAGACAACACTACAGCTCTATCCGCATACTCCAGCATAAGATGCATATCATGCGTAATCATAATGACCGTCATTCCCTGTTCCCGAAGCGTCAAAAGAAATTCCATCATTTCGTTATAGTGCCTATAATCCTGAGCTGCAGTCGGCTCGTCTAATATGATCACTTCCGGCTCCAGGATCATAATAGAAGCAATAGTCACACGTTTCTTCTGACCGTAGCTGAGCGCAGAGATCGGCCAGCTACGAAAAGCATATAGACCGCATATTTTCAAAACATGATGTACTCGCTCACGAATAATCTCCTCAGACGCCCCTCGTAATTTAAGGCCTAGTGCAACCTCATCATATAAAAG
>DOJM01000470.1:4784-5295 GCA_003529225.1 Paenibacillus sp. | reverse complement strand
CCTTAATCGTATCCTTGGCAATATCCCTTCCGTGCATCAATATCGAACCGGAAGTGGGCTTATAAAAGCCACAGATAAGCTTAGATACCGTGGATTTCCCAGCACCATTTCTCCCAGCTATACAGACCATTTCTCCTTTNNATGAATAAGAAGGTTAAGTTTATGAAGTACTGGTCTGTTCTTCTCATAACCGAATGAAACATCACGTAGCTCAAGGATAGGTAGACTCTCACGTTTATCCTGCTGCGAGTTATTGTTATCATACCAGTACTCAAGCTTGCTGAAGCAAGAGACCAGCTGAATTTCATCTATATGCTGTGGATTCATATCTGATGCAATCGTACATCCTGCATACTTTAAAGCCGTTAAATAGAGAGGTTCCCGAATGCCTACTTCTGAAAGTAAGCCAGTGCTTAACAGCTCAGCGGCTGGCATATCCGCAGCAATGCGTCCGTCATGGATCACAATAATACGGTCCACCGCACGATGAAGTACTTCCTCGAGTCTGTGC
>DOJM01000470.1:0-4724 GCA_003529225.1 Paenibacillus sp. | reverse complement strand
CAATCGCTTTTGTGCCGGTATATGGATCTAAGTTTGCCAAAGGCTCATCAAACAACAGGATGTCCACATCACTAACAAGAACACCAGCTAAGGTCGTTTTCTGCTTCTGGCCGCCTGACAATTCCTGAGGTGAAGCTCCCAAATATTCGTGGATATCTACAGCTGTTGCCGCAGCCACTACTTTTTCTATCATTTCGGCCTGCTGAACCGCGTGATTCTCCAGACTGAAGGCGATATCCTCTCCAACCGTTAATCCAACAAATTGTCCGTCCGGGTCCTGCAATACAGTCCCTACCTGATCCGACAATGCTGCAATACTAAGTTCTTTCTGCTCCAGACCCATAATTCGCAATGACCCAGACATTTCACCTTTATAGGCAAAAGGGATGAGTCCGTTTATACAATGAGCCAATGTACTTTTTCCAGAACCAGAGGGTCCCACGATAAGTACCTTCTCCCCTTCGGCAATCGTTAAGTTGATACCTGTGAGTGTAGGCTCCTGTTGTGCTCGATATTGAAAACTAAAATCCTTAAATTCAATCACTGCTTTTTTCATCCTTGACCTTCCTCTTAGCTTCGTTTGAAGAATTTCACTTCCATTATATGTTTTATAGCCATGAAAAAGCCGGTGATCTCCACCGGCTTTTGGTTTGGATTATATGCTACTCAGGCTTCTCTGGTCAAGCTGCCTTGCTTCGTTCTTGTCTTTGCATATGCAATTGCGAGTAATGAACCAATCACTGCTACAGTGACTATATTGGATGCTCCGGCGATAAGTCCTTGTGTGAATACTTTATTAGCTGGTTCCGCATAGATTAGAATATCCAGTACAGGTGCTACTAAGAACCAGGCGATTGCGTTCGCTACAATCTGGGCCAGATTAAAACGAATCAGTTCCTTTCGTCCGAACTCCCCATCATGAATCCCAATTCTAGCCACAAGCAGACCAACGACGAGCCCAACAATGCCAGATGCGATCACCCAACTGAACCAAGGGGAACCATAAAAAATCGCATCCTTCAGTGTATGTCCGATCAGGCCAATGAGTAATCCGGCAAACGGACCATATAACAGTGCGAACAATGCCAGTAAAGCGTATGTAGTCTCAATGTTAGTATTTGGAATTCCGGATGGAATCGAACCGAACCTGCCCAAAATAACGAATAAAGCAGAACCGATACCAATCGCAACAATCGTCTTAATCGGTAACACCTTTTGTTTTGCCATGTTTTCATCTCCCCCAGCGCATCTTTTTTATATTTTAAGTAATTATACATCGGAATAGTCGGAATTAATATAGAATAAAATAAAAAAAATCTGCAAAGCAACATTAATGTTGGCTTTGCAGACCCAGACCACTTATAGATTCATTATATGATTTGCTCTATCTATTTCACAGTAACGGTTACCGTCACTGTCTTGGTACCAATCTTTCCTTTAATGGATGCCGTTCCTTTGCTCACAGCTACAATCTGACCGCTAGCAGATACTCTAGCTACAGAAGGCTTGGAGCTAGTCCACGCCGCACTTCCAGTAACAATAGCTGTCTTCCCCGTATCATACTGCGCAATCACAACTGCATTCTGAACAGCTCCCGGAGCCATCTTCAGTCTAGTCTCGTTAACAGTCAACTTCATTAGCTTAGGAACTACATTAATTTTGACACTAGCAGCGAGCCCTTGGTAAGAACCTGATAACGTCGCAGTTCCTTCTGTTATGGCTTTAACAGATGTACTTTTAACCGTGGCAACTGCTTCATTCGAGGACTCCCAATTCATGCTGCTGGAAATATTCCCCGTCTTACCATTAGAGTAGTAAGCCGTTACCTTTATGGATTTAGAGCCTTTAATATTCAATTCAATCGCATTCGGTTCTACAACAATCTTAGTAACCTTTTGTTCAATAATAACCGGGATACTAATGCTCTTATTAGCGTAGGTTCCCTTTAAAGTGGCAGAACCCTTCACCAGTCCTTTGATTACCTTGCCGGAAGATGTTGTCTTGATAATTGCATTCGTGCCGGTAATCTCCCATTCCATAGTACCTGTAGCATCGAGTTCATTCCCATTTTCCATCACAGCTTTTACTTCAGGAACAGCCTTCTCTTCACCAGTAACAATCACAAAGTTTTCCTCTGGTCCGAGCAAAATATGAACCTTATCTTTAACTGTAACACTCACTATAACACTTTTTCCCCGTATAGCCGCTTTGGAGGAAGTAGGGTTCTCCGATTTTATTTTGCCGACAATATTAACAGTACCCGCCTTTTCAGCAACGAGCTTGCCATCTTTGATGATGGCGATCTCATCGTTGGCAGAAGTCCACTCGATTTCTTGACTGAGATCCAGCTTCGTTCCATCTAGTTTAGTTCCGTTTACCTTTGGCAAACTAACGGAATCCTCTGTGTACAAGTCCAGTTCCTTTTTATCAGCTTCCAACTCAGTAATCGTTGGATATACAGTTACCTTAAAACTCTTACTAACGCCCATATGTTCTGCTTTAACAGTCGAAGTTCCCACTGCTTTTGCAGTGACTGCTGCAGCATCACTTCCTGCAGTAACCGTCACCGCGAGCTGATTGTCCGAACTCCATACTGCACTACCCGATACATTCGGAGTGGAATTCGCAGCATCTCGAACCTCTGCTTTAACGTTCAAACTCTCACCCATAAACAGGAATTGATCGCCTGATGGGGCTAGGAGTAACGCTTCATAAGGAGCACGTACATATACATCTACAGTTTGTGTAATCCCCAGATAAGCTACTGTAATTACAGCTTTTCCTGCGGATAGTACTTTGATCTCTCCCTTGTCAACCGTAGCAACACTTGTATTGGAAGAAGACCATTCTGCTTTGGCGGAAATATCATTTGCGGTTGTCTTTGTAGTCTCTTTGGTAAACGCAGCTACTTTCACTGGATTATCGCCAACGAGCATTTCAATTTCCTTAATTACCGTACCCTTATCATTTTTAAGCTCAATTCCCGAATAAGGCAATTTCACTACTGCTTTAAAGGTTGCTGTTAAGTCCTTGTATTTGGCAGTAATGGTTGAGGTACCTTCACCTGCCAGTGTGATCTTACCTTCTGCAATCGTCAATACGCTTGTGTTGGAGCTGCTCCAAGTGGTATCAGCTGTAACATTCTTAGCAGAAGTCGCGGTTTCGCCACCAATCGCATTGGCTTTAACTAGCAATTTATCCTCTTCGTCACCCAATTTATAGTTCCCTTCGGAGCTATATTCGAGCTTCAATTCTTTGATCGGATGTGTTACCTCTACTTCAATAGTAGCGAGCGCATTATTATAAGTAGCTGTAATAATAGCTTTTCCGCTATCTATTGGAGTCAATAAGCCATTTACTACTTTCACAGCGTTAGTGTTAGAAGAATTCCATACCACTGCACCAGTCACATCTCTTTTGGAGGAGGACCCTTCCACATTCGCATATACCTTCAGTTGCTTTGGCGTTTGTCCAACCGTAAGCTGCACTTTGGCTGAGCTTTCGAATTCGATCGAGTTAATGTCGCCGGCAGCTGCAAAGACACTTACCGGAAAAACCGCAGTAGCTAACAATATCATGATGAGGAGCATTTTCGTCATTTTCCTGTACACAGTCATTTGTTCTCTCCCTTAGGCTATAATGTCGTTTGGTGGTTTATCCCCACACTCTTTTACTTATATCGACAATTGTACACCAAGTGTTTACCTTATATCTCCATAAAGCCAAATTCAGGACTTTCAGACTAGATAATCAATTTAAGGGTTGATCAATATATTAGGAAGTAATATGCTAGCTACTACATTCTTTAATGAACCAAGGGGGTTACGATGAGTACAGAGAACATTCAACTAGATGCAATCCCTTCTCCAAAGCAGGAAGATAGCTTCCTTAAAGGGGTAAAAGATTGTATTCCCACACTACTTGGTTATTTAAGCATTGGACTTGCAGCAGGTGTTGTTCAAAAGACAGCCGGGCTGAGCATTGCTGAGATTGCCTTGATAAGTCTGATGCTTTATGCCGGTTCTGGACAGTTTATAGCTGCTGGAATGATAGCAGTAAGCAGCTCGCCTGTTGCTATTATCGTTACGATATTTATCGTGAATCTTCGGCACATTTTGCTTAGTGCAGCTCTTTCACCTTATTTCCGGCATCTTACCCCACTACGAAATATGCTGGTTGGAACCTTATTGACAGATGAGACCTTTGGGGTTGCTATAAATCAAACGGTGAATAAGCAACAAATCAGTGAAAAATGGATGCATGGCCTCAATATCACTGCTTATTTAAATTGGTTTATTGCGAATATAGCGGGAGCGCTTTTGGCACAGNNAGTTTGCTTTACCTGCCATGTTCATTGGCATCCTTGTTATTTCCATGATTGATCGTAATAAAATAAAACTCGATTTGGTTGTCGCAATCCTAGCAGTAATCATTGCTGTAGCTAGCTCCTTCGTATTCTCCGGTAGTGTAGGTGTCATTATTGCAACGCTCATTGCGTCAACAGTAGGGATGGTGCTTGAAAAATGGAAGTGAGATGGGAAGTATTTTTAATTATTCTAGGGGCGGCTTTGGTAACCTTCATTCCAAGGGTGGTTCCATTAATGATTCTAAGCCGATTCGAACTGCCTGAATGGGGAATGCGCTGGTTAAATTATGTTCCTATCTCTGTTATGGCGGCACTAATAGGTCAGGAGATGCTCTTAAATGATGGAAAATTCGCGCCT
>DOJM01000532.1 GCA_003529225.1 Paenibacillus sp. | reverse complement strand
ACTCCATCCAATGTTTCAGTGGAACATTATCCCATTCAGGAAGATTGGTACCGTGAATTACGATTCCATCCTGGCTATTCACAGCTCCAGGAGAAGCCAGTCCGACCCCAATCAGCGGTCGCTCTTTGGATACAGAGCGGATCATTCCAATCATTCGCTGCACCACCTCTTCAGCGGTGCGCGCGCCAGCTGTCTCCATTAATTCCCGATTCAACACGGTACCCTTTGAATCGAATAATGCTGCGGCAATTTTTGTTCCGCCTAAATCAATTCCTACTACATAGCTCTCAGCCTTATGCATAACCATTCACCTTTTCACTATCTATTATTAGCCGTTCGAATGAATATTCTTAGCTAACGCCCGCAGGGCTACTGGATCGATTGGCGACAAAGCGTCTTCGCCATGACGTACAGCCGATCCAAAATGTACTTCTGTGACTCCGGTCTGTTGAATAAACGATGTAATGCCTTCTGGCTTCAAACCACTTCCAGCCAATATACTTATCGAACTACCTCTTGATTCCTCTACTAGCCTACGCATAGCGGGAATGGCTTCAGGTGCCGGGCCTGGTCCAGCAGAGGTAAGTATACGAGTGATTTGCGGGTAATTACAAAGCGTCCGATAACCTGCAATTTGGTCCTCCAGCTCGTCAAAAGCACGATGGAAGGTTACTTGTAAGCCATCTGTCAACGGCAATAATATTTCAAGAGCATGCTTATCGATCTTTTTTTCCGGTGTTAATGCGCCCAGAACAACTCCCGAAGCACCACTGGCTGCAATCTGCCTGATCTCTGCAGCCATGGTCAAAATATCATCCTTGGAATAGTTGAATGATCGACTGTGCGGACGGACCATAACAAAGACAGGAATGCTAACCGATTTGGCTACCTGCTCCACCAACCCTATTCCTGGTGTTAATCCGCCTTCCGTAATGGCAGTAAATAGCTCAAGACGATCTGCGCCATTCGCCTCAGCCGTCAGAGCATCATCCATACATGTAGCGATGATTTCCAATCTCATAACTTTCACCCACTCTTCCAGTTGTTAATGATGCACTTGCTTCATGACATAATCGGCGAGCAGGCGTGCACCATATCCCGTCGCTCCAGCTTCTGAGTACCCTACATCCTGTTTGTACTGTACCGTCCCAGCCATATCAATATGAACCCAGCTCATCGATTCTGCTACAAAGCGCCGAATAAATAAGGCTGCTGTAATCGCACCTGCAAAGGGGGAAGTACTAACATTGCGGAAATCAGCGTAATTACTCCGGAGATCTGCTTCATATTCATCCATTAACGGCATGGGCCACAGTCGTTCTCCATTGCGCTCACCGATCTCAACTAGGCTCTGCGTTATATCTGCATCGCCCCATATGCCCGCGATGCCTAATCCGAGCGCCGCACCGACATTTCCAGTTAGGGTAGCGATATCAATAGCTTGGTTTGCTCCGATATTCGCGGCATGAATAAGCGCATCCGCTATGATAAGTCGACCCTCACCATCCGTATTCGCAACCTGAACGGTTAGCCCGTTAGGGTAACGGATAACAGACGAAGGTAACATCGCCTCAGCATCTGGCACATTATCAACGACTGGAATAAGTGCGGTCACATTTGCATTGGCACGCTTCCGTATCAAAATATCCATAGCCCCAATTACAGCAGCCGCACCACCCATATCCATGCGTGCATCGCTGATATCGCTAGCCGTCTTCACATTCATGCCACCTAAGTCAAAGGTTACACCTTTACCTACCAGTGCTAACATCGGTAATTCAGTGTTACTCTTGTAACGAATTTCAACTAGGGCTGGAGCGTGCTTACTCCCTGCTCCAACTGCGAGCAACCCATTCATCTGAAGTTCCACAAGCTCCTGACCTCGATAGATATGGACTTTCAAAGCAGCATCATCACGGTCGAAAAATTCTGCCATCCATTCCGCAAAACGATCAGGGTTCAGTGTCCCAGGTACCTCATTCACAAGATCGCGAGCAACTACGGTTCCTTCTGCGCGTATCTGTGCAGAAACCCGTACAGCTTCCAATTCAATCGATGACAGCTCAGGCCAATCTATCGATTGAAGCTGTAAATCAACAGAGCCTTCCACCTTGGTAGTTCCCCGATAAGTTTGGAAACGGTACAAGCCGAGAATCCAGCCTTCCATCCAAGCTTGTAATTCATCAGCAGCAGAAATATCCCTATTCCTATTTATAGCCTCGGATGCTAAGCGAACAAGTGAAGCACTACTGCTTCCTTCCTTCAGAATTGCACGAGCAGAAGCTCCACCTGCTCGACGAATCCTCTCAAGCGTAATATCCTTGCGCTTTCCCATTCCTACCGCTAACACATCAGACTCTTCCTCAGTGCGAGCATGTAACCAAGTCACACGGCTGCACTTTTTGTGGGGTGCTCCCAGCTTAAAAGGAAAAGACTCCTCGTCATAAGCTAAATAGACAATAGTATCCGCCACATTAGCGGAATCGAATAAGATATTCATCGCTGTCCCTTCTTTTCCGTAAAGTTATCTCACAATTTCAGTTAACGCTCAAATTTCAGCATTTCTTCATCAAATAAATGACACGCAACCTCATGACCTGGTTCGACTTCTCGGAATATCGGTACATGCTGCTTACAGATTTCCATACAGGAAGGACATCTTGTATGAAAACGGCATCCCGACGGTGGATCAACCGGACTTGGAAGATCCCCCTTCAGAATAATGCGCTCCTTCTTTAAGGTAGGATCGGGTACAGGTACAGAAGATAGCAGAGCTTGTGTGTATGGATGCATTGGACGATCATACAAGGTATCCTTATCCGCCGTCTCTACTAGGGAACCAAGATACATAACTCCGATTCGATCACTAATATGCTCAACAACACTCAGATCATGTGAAATGAATAAGTACGTCAGGCCGTACTCTTCCTGCAGATCCTGCAACAGATTCAGCACTTGTGACTGAATCGATACATCCAGTGCTGACACAGGCTCATCTGCCACGATTAAGCTTGGGCGAACAGACAAGGCTCGGGCGATCCCAATCCGTTGTCGCTGTCCACCGCTGAACTCAAAAGCATAGCGCTCGGCGTGGATACTATTTAATCCCACTGTCTCTAGTAACTCGCATGCTAGTTTGTCCCGTTCTTTGGACGAGAGCTTTGTATGAATGAGCAGAGGTTCAGCCACAAGATCCTTCACCTTCATCCGTGGATTAAGCGAAGCATAAGGGTCTTGGAACACCATCTGCATATCTTTACGAATAGGCCGCATTTGATTGTCTGAGATATGGCTAATATTTTGACCCTTAAACCATACTGTACCGTCATTCGGCTCCAGCAAGCGAGTCACTAATCTACCCGTAGTAGATTTACCACAGCCACTTTCACCCACAAGGCTGAACGTTTCTCCTTTACGTATAGCGAATGAGATCCCATCAACTGCGTGCAAATATCTAGTAGTTCCGAAAAAGCCCTTCTTCACCGAAAAAAATTTCTTCAGACTTTTAACTTCAATGAGTGGAGTCTCCTTCACAAACGTTCCCCTCCTTCCGTGTTCTCCTGCTGTGTAAGCCAACAACGACTCTTTCGCTCTAGTCCCTCAATCGGGAGTAACTCTGGCTCCTGCGAGAGACAACGCTCTGTGACATAATCGCAGCGTGGCGCAAACTTACAACCTGCTGGCATTTGTGAAAGGTCAGGTACATTCCCTTTAATGGAATCCAAGCGACGTACGTTTTGACGCAGCTTTGGAACGGATTGAATTAATCCCTTCGTATATGGATGCTGTGGTTTTGCAAATAGGTCATGAACGGAAGCTTCCTCCACTACACGACCAGCATACATAACGACGACACGGTCGCATAGTTCAGCTACTACACCAAGATCATGGGTAATGAGTAGCATTCCCATATCCTGTTCTTCTTTCAGGTGCTTCATTAGATCAAGGATTTGAGCTTGAATCGTTACATCAAGCGCCGTTGTTGGTTCATCTGCAATCAGCAGTTTTGGGTGGCAAGACATCGCCATCGCAATCATTACACGCTGCCTCATACCGCCAGAGAGCTGATGCGGA
>DOJM01000437.1:4116-12131 GCA_003529225.1 Paenibacillus sp. | reverse complement strand
GCAGATCAATCCGCATTTTCTATACAATACGTTGTCGTCAGTCCACTGGATGGCGCTAATGAAGGGAGAAGAAAAAATCGCGGATATGGTCGGCTCATTGAGTGATTTTCTTCGTTTCAGCTTAAATAAAGGACAGGAATATTGTGCAGTCAGCCAAGAAATTTTGCATGTAGATCATTATGTGAAGATCCAGTCCATTCGCTATCCAGATAAATTCGATTACGAGGCGGATATTCCGGCGGAGCTGCTGGATCTGAGAATGTTGAAGCTCCTGCTCCAGCCGCTAATTGAAAATGCGATGCTTCATGGCATTTTGAAAAGAGAGGGTAAGGGAAGGATTATCGTTAAAGCGGTGTCTGCGGGAGAACGTATAACGTTTATTGTTCAGGATGACGGTGTCGGCATGAGCAGGGAAAGATTAGAGCTGCTGAGGGAGAAGATAAGCGCAAACTTGGGCATTGATCCGCTGAAGAATAATGAGTCGGCAGGCAGCAGCTACGGATTACGCAACGTGCATAATCGGCTGCAGCTTCATTATGGGCATGAAGCCGGTTTGCGAATCGAAAGCACAGAAGGAAGCGGCACTAAAGTTAGTTTCACGATTATACCGCTCCAATCAGAAATCAAATAGGCTGCAACCTTTGTGGGAAAGAAGGAGAGTTTATACATGAAACTTTTAATTGTAGATGACGAAGTCATTATTAGAACCGGCATAAGCACGGTTATTAAATGGGAAGAGAATGGCATTGAGCTGCTCGAGCCGGCTGCTTCCGCGGAGGAAGCGCTGATGCGCATTCCGATTGAGTGTCCTGACATCATTCTTACCGATATTCGGATGACGGGAATGTCGGGATTGGAATTGTCTAACGAGGTTAAGCGGAATTTTCCTTCCATTGAAATTGTTATATTGTCTGGATTCGATGATTTCGCATATGCACAGCAAGCGTTGCGGGAAGGAATAAGTGATTATTTGCTTAAAAATAGCCGTCCTGGCGATATTATGACTGCGGTTATGCGCGTGAAGCAGCGTATCGTCAGCAGACGGGAGGCTGTGCTTCAAGGAGCCATCCATCAAACGGCGTTCCGTTGGAAGCAGCTAGATCGGTTTCTTCGCGGGGNNNTATTATCCTGAGCTGAGGCTTGGATCGGATATGGAGAAGCTAGAGCTATGGCTAGTGACATCAGCGTCTCCGCTGACCATGAAGGAGGAGACGGAAAGTGAAATGAATGAGGCGGCCGCGATGATTAGGGATTCACTTGGCTGCGTCATTCTGGAGTGGGAATATGGATGGTTGCTTATTTTCCGTAGGGGGCAGCCGGGCGCGAAGCGATTGGTTAAGGCGTCGATGGAGAGGGCGGAGCGCGTTTATCGACAGCCTCTTTTTGCCGCACGCGGTGTATGGGCCAGCAACGTGGCAGAACTGAGGGAGTCACTTCGCACCGCTGAACAAACCGCCTCGTACCGCTGGTTGGCAGAGGAAGCAAGAATGCTGGCCTATGACGATATTAAAGACCGTAAAGGAATGCGGACCGTTTGTACGGAAGAAGTGGAGAGTAAGTTGACCGCCGTTCTGAGAAGCGGGAGCCGAGAAGTCGTACAGCAGTGGATTAAAGGTGAACTGGCGAGCATTAGGCAGGATACGGAAGCGACGCCTAGTTCCGTTCAGGCGTATTTGCATTCGTTGATCGTTGGAGGGTACCGCTGGTTAGAGCGTGCAGCGGCATCCGTAGGTCAATCGATGCCGAAGCTACCGCAGCTTGAAATGCTGGACATGAAGCTGCTTACTGCGAATCCAGAAGAGACATTGCAGCAGATGCTGCTTGCCATTCATGCACAGTATGAACGATTAAACGGTAGCAGGAATGAAGCTATTGACCGAACTGTAGCCTATATACGCGAGCATCTTGCAGACAGCTTGTCTTTGGCGCAGGTAGCGGCAAGCGTACATATGAATCCGAACTATTTTAGCAAGCTGTTTAAACAGGAAACAGGTAAAAACTATATTGAGTATGTAACGGAAGCGAGAATGGAATGGGCTAGCCGTTTGTTGAAGGAAACGCCGGCGAAGGTGAGCNNTATGAGGATATGAAGCATTTTAACCAGCTGTTTAAGCGTTACAGTGGCGAAACTCCTTCGCAATATCGTTCAAGATGAATCGATGAAGGTGAAAATATCCCCCGTAAGGGCTTAATTTTCCCCCCTACGACTTCTCGTCTGTCTTATCTATACTAGGGTTATCACTAAAGGGGGAATATTTGAATGAAGAAGAGACTTGTGTTTATAACGACAATTATCTTAATGATTGCCCTTTTGGCAACCGCTTGCAACAATAGCGGAAACAAGGAGCAGAGCAATGAAGGTAACAAAAGCTCTGAAGAAAAAACGAAAATTTCAATATGGCATAACTTCGCGGGTGACGATCTTCGTGCCAAAGCGGTTAGAGACCTGATCGACAAGTATAAAGAGGAGCATCCGGACGTTGAGGTAGATGCGCAAGCGATCCCGGTTGACGGTTATCGTCAACGCCTAAGCACAGTGGCTGCAGCAAATGAAATGCCAGACGTATTTTTCGTCTATGCGGGTAGCCAATCCCAAGAGTTCTATGATGCCGACAAGCTTCAACCGATTACAGAGTTGATGGATAAATACCCAGAATGGAAGAACAATTTCTTGGCAGGGGCATTCGACCGCTATGAGTTTGAAAAAGGACAAATTTTCACAGCGCCGCTCGGGATGTCAGCAACTTCGTTCATGTATTATAACAAAGATCTTTTCGAGAAGCATAGTGTAAAAGTGCCGACTACTTGGGAAGAGATGATGGCTGCAATTAAAACATTTAACGACAACGGCATTACGCCGATTGCCCTCGGCAATAAAGCACCATGGGTTGCACAATCGACGATTATCGGTTCGTTGGCTGACCGCGTGACGGGCACGGAATGGTTCTTGAAAGCTGCAGCTCAAGATGGAGCGTCTTTTACAGATCCTGTGTTCATTGACGCTTTGGGCAAGTACAAAGAGCTCGTTGACAATAAAGCGTTTCAAGATGGTGCAAACAGCATCGACAACACGCAAGCAGAGCAATACTTCATTCAAGGCAAGGCAGCTATGATGATTAACGGCGCATGGTCGCTTACGAATCTTGCAGCATCCGCAACTCCTGAGCAATTGGCACCTATCGAAGTCACAACAATGCCTGGCATAGAAGGCGGGGCAGGCAAAGCGAATACGATTTCCGGTGGTGCCGGCGCTGGCTTTGCGCTTAACAAAAATACAAAAGGTGCACAGAAGCAGGCAGCGCTTGATCTGATCTACGCAGTTAGCGGACCAGACGGCCAAAAGGCGATCGCAGAAAGCAACTCGATGGTTATGTACAAAGTAGAACTGGATAAGTCGAAAGTAAGCCCACTTTACTTCAAAGCTTACGAATTGGCTGTGAATTCTGAAATCACGCCGGTATATGACGCCTATTTATCTGCTGAAGCAGGCGAGGTGATCAACAACGGTCTTCAGGAACTGATGATGGGCGGTAAGCCGGAGGATGTAGCTAAAAAACTGCAGGATGCGCAAGCGCGTTCGACTAAAAAGTAATCAGACAAAAGTACGTAAAGGNNTGCGCAGCAGAAGCTTCGTCATCATGGCGCTGCTTCCTGCACTACTCATCTTTATCGTCTTTGCGATCATCCCGATTTTTTGGTCAGCTTACTACGGTTTCTTTGAGTGGAAGGGACTCGGTGCTGCCAAGCTTATCGGGTTGGATAATTATCGAATGATATTAGAGGATCCTGTATTCTGGAGAGCGCTGAAAAATAACCTGATCCTTATTGTCTCGGCAATAATAGGTCAAGTATCGATCGCATTGCTGCTGTCATTGCTCCTGCTTAAAAACACAATGTTCAATCGGTTGATGCGCTCCGCCGTATTTCTCCCGATGGTGCTGTCTACAGTCGTCGTCGGCCTCATCTGGGGCTATATTTATCACCCGCAAATCGGTTTACTGAATCAATTATTGGAGACGCTGGGACTGGAATCTTGGACTCGATCTTGGCTAGACGATCCTAAAATCAATATGTTTGCCGTATCGATTCCGATTAACTGGGCAAATATTGGGCCATATCTCATCATTTTCATCGCTGCACTCCAAAATATTTCTACAGAAATTGATGATGCTTCGAAGATCGACGGGGCAATTGGTTGGAAGAAGCTATGTTTCGTGACGCTCCCGATGATTTGGGGAACAGTTGTTGTAACCATCGTACTGTGCATATCTGGAAGTTTAAAGGCATTCGACCATGTGATCGTCATGACGCGCGGCGGACCTGCACAATCGACAGAATTACTTGCCACATATATGTACAATAACACCTTTACGGTATACCGTTACGGCTACGGCTCTGCGGTATCCACAATGATTATTCTGATTAGCGCCGTGCTCATTGGCCTAAATCATATCATCACGAAGAGACGCGGGTAATGGGCGGTCGGCTAATGTTGGCCCGGCCGATGAAGGAGTGAATCGCTATGCAAGTAATGATAAACGCTCGGTCGGAGAAGATGAGAGGCTCGCTGTGGCGTAAGCCGATTTCCGGAATTGCGAAAATCATCCTGTTATTTTATGCCATAATTACATTGTATCCGCTATACTGGTTAGGAATAAGTGCATTCAAGTCGAATCAGGAATTTTTCAACCGTCCTTATTCCTGGCCTCAGCATTGGCAGCTCGACAACATAACCCGGGCATGGGATCTCGGAAATATGGGCCGGGCGGTGCTTAACTCCACAATAGTTACTATCTCAGCGCTGCTGCTGACCATTGTGCTCGGCATGCTTGCAGCTTATGTGCTTGCCCGGTTCCCATTCAAGTTGAGCGGAGCTGTAAAAGGATTGTTCTTGCTAGGCATGCTCATTCCAATTCATAGCACACTCGTTCCGTTGTTTATTTTCATGAACAAGCTCGGGATGCTAAATACGTACTGGTCACTCATCCTGCCTTATACGGCATTTGAATTACCAATTGCAATCTTCCTCGGAATGTCCTACATCGTATCCATTCCGAGAGAAGTAGAGGAAGCAGCGATGATCGACGGCAACGGCTGGTGGGGAATCTTCGGACGCATCATTTTCCCGTTGTCCCTTCCGATCGNNGGTTTTGGAATGACTTCTCCTTCGCGCTCGTCTTTATTAATTCTCAAGCGCTGAAGACGCTGCCCCTCAGCTTGTCGCTCTTCTCCGACGGATTCGGAACGGACTATAGCTTAACAATGGGCGCGATGTTTATTGCTGCAATACCAACCATCGTCATCTTTTTGATCTTCCAAGAGCAAATTATGAAAGGTATGGTAGCAGGCTCGGTCAAAGGTTAACACCCTTGATCGAGTTTTTGGTGTGATCTTATATATATTTCATTTTTGTGGAGGGATTGATAGTGAAGTTACATTTTACAGGAGAATTGAGCGAGCTTCAATCAGGGCTTCAGGTGCTGCTTACCGAACTTAAGACAGAATGGTCAGAGGATGGAATTCCCGTTTTGATAGAACCGTCTTCAGGAGAACTGGAAGTTGGCTATGATGGTAAAAGTGCTTATATTCGTTATAGTGCTAAACATCAGTTTTTCCGCGGCTTGGGATTGTTGATTCAGAAGATTAGTGGCGGAGAGCTATTTCAAATTACAGAGCAACAACAATTCGATGCGATCGGTCCGATGTTTGATTTATCGCGCAATGGAGTGCTAACCGTTGAAAGCTTCAAGTTTATGCTGCGCAAAATGGCGCTGATGGGCTTGAATAGCGTCATGCTCTATTTGGAAGACACTTACGAGATAGAAGGCGAGCCTTATTTTGGCTATATGCGCGGCCGCTACTCGGCGGCGGAGTTGAAAGAAATCGACGATTACGCCGATCAATTCGGCATTGAAGCGTTCCCGAGCATTCAGACACTGGCTCATTTGGAGGAGTTTCTGAAATGGGAGCCGGTCAAGGAATATAAAGATACAAAAGGCGCGTTGCTCGTTGGAGCGGAGAAGACCGATCGTCTGGTCGAAAATATGATTGTCAGCATTAGCGCGCCGTTCCGCAGCCGGAAAATCCACATCGGCATGGATGAAGCGGAAGAGCTTGGACGCGGCAAATTTTTGGATCGCAATGGACATATGAGCCGTTTCGATATTATGACAGGTCATCTGGAGCGGGTGCTCGCAGTGACTCGACGCTTAGGGTTGAAAGCGATGATGTGGAGCGATATGTTCCTGAAGCTGGCTTCGGAGAACGGTGAAGATTATTACGGCCATGAGACGCAAATACCAGAGGAGATGTCGAACCGCATTCCTAAGGACGTAGATATGGTTTACTGGGTNNGGTATTCAATACGTTCGGCGTCAATTACGGACTATCCTTGCCGGCAACCGATGCAGCGCTGACGGTATGCAAGAAGGAAGGCATCCGGGAAGTTTATGCGACGATGTGGGGTGACGACGGAATGGAGAGCAATCCGTACATCGCTTTGCTCGGCTTGCAGTTTTATGCGGAGCATGCTTATTCTTCGTCGACGCCGACTGACAAGGCGCTGGCCGAGCGCGTTCGGTTCTGCACCGGCATCGAGGCGGATGCTTACATGGGACTGAAGTATTTGGACGAGACACCGGGAGCTGCACCAAATAATCAGAAGCAGAGCAATCCGTCTAAGTTTCTGTTGTATCAGGATGTACTGCTGGGGCTGTTCGACAAACAGATTGATGGGCTAGATATGGCGGCTCATTATGCATGGACGGAAGGCGAAATTGCTAGCCGTAGAAAAGCCGAGGCAGAGCTAGATTACTTGTTCGAGGTGCCGCAAAAGCTGTGTGCGGTGCTGAAGCAGAAGAGCGAAATCGGTCTTGAGCTGAAGCGGGCTTATGACAGTGGAGACAAGGCATTNNGATTGCAGAGGAGGTTTTGCCCGAAATCTCGCTGAGTGTGCAAAAGCTTCGCACCGCTCACCGGAAGCAATGGCTATCGATGTTCAAACCGTTCGGCTGGGAGGTGCTCGATATTCGTTACGGCGGCGTCGTAAGCCGGCTGGATACAGCGAGCATGAGGCTGTTAGAATATGCGGACGGAAAGCTCGAACGGATCGAGGAGCTGGAGCAGGAACGATTGCTATATAGCACGACGAACCGCTTTACCGACAAAGGTGCAGGCTGGTGCAGCTATTATTACCGCATGGCGTCGCCTAACGTCTTTTTCCATGTGATCAATCCATTCTAGGTTGAAGAATTATAGAATAAGAAGATAGATAGAGGACAGCTGAATGCGGCTGTCCTATTATTTTTAGCTTTGATATAACATTAGTATTCTCAAGTAAATTGAAATCAATTGCACCGGTCATGAAGTGATGGTTAGGGGCTCCGTTTTTTGTATATTTAATGTACAAGCAGGGGGAACGACATGGTGAAGACTGTAAATGATTAGATATAAAGAAAGCTGTCGAGACATTCTCGACAGCCTGAGCAGCTCGTGTCCCCATAGAGGGCGAGCTGTTTTTATTTTGTAAATCTTACTATTCGCTATTCGCATTTGTTCCTCACCTTAGTTTACCAAGCCATTAGCGGATTGTTTTTCTTTCCATACCATCGTAATTAGAAGACCAATAAACATAATGACAGCCGCGAAGAGGTACGGATAGTTGATATTTACATCAAATAATACTCCGCCTAATGCAGGTCCGATGATATTACCGAGGCTAGTATAGGTTGAGTTCATGCCAGCGACAAACCCTTGCTCTTTTTCAGCCGTTTTTGATAAATAGGTCGTTAATGCTGGACGGAGTAGGTCAAATGCGAGAAAGATGAAGCAGGTTACTAGCAGAACGATTAAGTAGTTTGAGATTATGGTGGATACTACCGCTAAGGCTACGCCAGCAATTAAGCATAATTGGATGAGCTTCTTTTCACCGAGCTTATCAACCATTTTACCAAACAAAAAGACTTGCACAACCACTCCGAAGACTGAGCTTATTGTAATGATGGTTGCAATATCTC
>DOJM01000437.1:0-4078 GCA_003529225.1 Paenibacillus sp. | reverse complement strand
AAGCTGCTGTTTGGATAATGGTTCTTTTAGAATAAATATCGATGAAATACAGGTGATTAAGGCAAAGCCAGCAGCAAAGTAGAATGGAGCACGTATACCTAGTTCAGTAATAAAACCTCCGATTCCGGGGCCAATAATAAAACCGATACTAATGGCGGCAGAAACATAACCCATTGCCTTAGGTCTTTCCTCTACTGAAGTAATATCTGCAACATACGCAGTGACACCAGGCATAATAAATGCACCACTAATCCCTCCAAGAATTCTGGCGAAATAAAGAACGGATACATGTGTGCCTAAACCAAAGATCAATTCCGATGCACTGAAGAGTACTAAGCCGATTACGATCATTTTTTTTCTGCCGTAAGTATCAATCCATCGCCCTGCCAGAGGAGACATGAGTAGTTGAGCGAACGCAAATGCTGCTACAAGATACCCCATCGTTTTGCCTGACAAATGCATAATATTCATAAAGGATGGCATAACAGGGATGATAAGTCCAACGCCTAGAAAGACAATGAATATATTACTTAGCAGAATGAGTAAGACTGTTTTTTGTTCTTTTAATGGTTTCTTCATGAAGTAATACCTCTCTTTGTAAATTTATAGCTGTGAAATACCTCTCCAAAATATGGTCCATGAGGCATTCAGTTTTTCATTTAAGCGTGTTTGATTATTTCCATACACAAGCTCTAGCATGATCGAATCTACCACACCCAAGAAGGCAAAAGTAGGGATGGAGGCTGCATCTTCCCTAATGACTTTGGCATCGATCCAAGCTTGGAATTTGCTCTCAAGTACGGGCTGAATCTTTTTCTCCGTGTCGATAACTTCATCATCAATCGCTGTAGCAAGATGGGGCGGTGGAAAAAAAGAGATACGCAGCCAAAACTTTAACTGCTCGTTCTTTTGAAACATATCAATAACCAATTGCAGATATCCTAATAAATCTGTTTTAGGATTTTGAGTCCCTACCTTACTCAAATATTGTAGTTTGGATGAGATTTCTGTTTCTTTTGCATCTTGTAAGACTTGTAGAAAAAGATCATCTTTCCCTTTGAAATGGGCATAAAGAGATTGTTTTTTCATCCCGACTTGCTCAGCAATTTGAGACAAAGAAGCTCCCTCATACCCATGAGTTGTGAAACATTTCAAAGCGATGTCTTTAATTTCTTTTCAAAAAAATCACCTCGATATTTAACGAACGTTCGTCAGTTATATTAACAAAATTAGTTGTTTTATGCAAATGAAATTTAACTTCATAGCACAGTAAGGCGGCTAAAATCCATTGAATTCCTTAAGCATTTGGGTAAAGGTTTCAAGCTGCTGATTATCCCATTGCGCTATGCGCTCATAAAATACGAACTCCTTATCCTGCAGCGAATCATAGGTTTTGTGTCGTCCAAGATCTGTGAGCGTAAGAAGGATAGCTCGACGATCCTTAGGAGAGGCTTCCCTTTTAACATACCCTAAATTCTCAAGCTGTTTGAGAAGACGACTGACCGAACTACGATCCATAGCTGTTGCTTCCGCCAAGGTAGAGGCGCTAGTCGGACCATAGGAATACAGCCAACGGACGATATGGAAAGCTGCAGGTTGTATAGAGGAATCGAAAGAGGCAGCAGTTCTGACATTAAGCGCATGCGCTGCGCTAATAAGGGCATTCATTGAAGGCAGCGGGAAGTGCAAGAATTATAAATGTGGCTTCTGAAGCTTCACGCAATCATGGAGAACTTAAGCTTCCCGAGGATTTAATAAATACATCTAATTTTTCTGCCAGAGGCTCGTCAGAGATCTATGGAAAAACAAAGCTGCTGAATATCATGTTTACCGCTGAACTTGCTCGCCAATTCACAGGGACCGGAGTTACTGTTCACGCATTAAATCCAGGTTTTAATGTAACGGGTTTGGGGCGTGAGTTGTGGTTTGCACCTATCCTTGAGCGTGTATTGAAAATTCTTCATATAGGGAATCCACGTAAGGGAGCTGATATCATTATTCGTTTAATGATCGATCCTAAATATCAGGAAACCACAGGGAGATATTTTAATGTTGGAACAGGCAATCCAATTGTACCCGTACATCCAGGTGGAGATAAGGAAATGCAGATTAAGTTATGGAATGATACGCGATTAGTAATACATCAGATAACTCAATGACAAGGGGAACTGATCCTAAAGTAGAACTTTCTACAATAGTATCAGCTCCTTTTTGTTTTGAAATCGTTCGTATGCGTTGTCGAAAGACAAGAATTCCTAGTGGAAGTGAGTGATCTTTTATAAGCTTATCTTTTAAAGGGGAGGGAACTTATAAGAAGAAATTGGCGGATGTCTGGGACTGACCCCCCTGTGTGAGACAGGGATCAAAACACCTTATAAGTGAAGTTGCCAGTCGCCGGAAATTAACCGGTAAATGGTTATTTAGTTTCGCTCGAACGGTCTGTACAACGATTGCAGTCGTTGTAAATGTGAGATCTTCGAGGTAGAATGTTTCAGACTTTAGTGTGGAATGAAACGATTCAATGGGGGCATTATCAGCGGGCGTTCCTTTACGCAAGTCTAGAATGCTGGAGAAGTACAACATCTTACCGCCAAATGGCAAATAGGCCATTTCGATTCCATCCCATCCATGTCCTTAGTTGTGTCTTATTCCGTATTCCGAGCTGCTCCATAACCTCTTTTACAGGTGCTCCTGCTAATCTCATTTCTATAGCTTTCATCTTTATTTCCACGGGATAACTTACTCTGGTTGCCAATTCAAAAACACCACCAAGATTATCTCCCTATCTTACGACAAGGTTCCATTCTCATGAAGGTGTTTTGATTTGTCTCACGTTATGGGGTCAGTCCCATTTCTTGCATGGTTTTTTTTGCTTGATTAGCACTGGGGCAAGAGCTAGCCTAGCTATGCTCCGCTAACTGCNNATGGGGATTTGGCGTGATCGGTCCGCGTGCGACGGGGATACCTTGGCTTTTCAAATACTCTATGGCTTCGTCGAGCGATTCCACTTCGAAACCAACAGAAACGCCGCATTCCGGCTTCAGAGCCGGGTCGCTACCCTGAATAAGCTCGATTTTGGGCTGACCCACACTGCCCAACATAACAATCTGTTTTCCTCTACTCTCAAATCTGCGCTCAATGGGAAGCCCCAGGATTCTGTTATAAAAATCAAGGGAAGCCTCCAGATCGCGCACCCTAAGCGTTATCCAATTCATGCTCAATTTCATGATTGTAATGTCCTCCTCTATCTATTCTATGACAAGCCCGATTCTCCTTAATTATACGCTTTCTTGTTCACTAAAAGTTCGTAACATTGCTAATTCACGAAGGAATACATAATTATTAAACGCTTACACAGGTGAAGCAAGAAATGAAGCTTAAGTTTTCGCTGCTGGTCAATGATAATGACGGCGGGGGGTAGAGGCTGGCTGGAATACAATAGTGGCATAGGTTCTTCGAAGGATGTTAATGCCTTCGGGGACCTGTACCTGATGGATTAAGAGACTATTTCATAAACGGCAGAGATGCCGTTTATTTATTTTCTCCTCAACAGGTAGGAATTTGTCTATTATTAAAGTGTCAGTTCAATTCACTAGATGGTATGATAGGAGCGGGAGGGAATTTAAAATGACCAATGAGATAACAAATGAGAACGAAGAAACATTAAACGAGAACGAGGAAATAACCAATGATCCAGAAATGTCTGAGGAGGATATGAATAAGCTAGTGATGGCTGTTCATCATAACGGTCTCGTAGCTTTGAGAGTGCACTTTCAAGACGTTGAAGGACAAGTGTTGAATATGGAGGCCTACGGCCCGGTTTTTGTTTTTCACGTAAAGTCTGAGTTAGACCATGTCTATTCTTGTGGCTTTTTTCTGCGTGAATTGATTGCAAGATTCCAATCGGGTAAGGATCCTGCAGCATGGATGGCTTCATTCTTTGTTGATCTGATAAAGATTGAGGGAGGTAAAACGCTTCCAAAACCGCCTTCAAGTGAAGAAGAAGCTAAAGCGATCATAGACAATGTGTTAGTTCCGCAATGTATTAAAGAAATCACCGAAGAATTTGCGCCAGAGG